>JBAQKV010000056.1:0-9477 GCA_049301335.1 Patescibacteria group bacterium | reverse complement strand
GTATTTCTCGTTCCAGGCGATGCGTTTCTGTTTGATTCCGTAGACGTGTTTGCCGAAATCCTTGTCTACGGAAGGCGAATCCGAACCCGGAACCGGCGGCATTGCCGGAGCTTCGGGCGACGCGGGGGAGAAGATGGATTCGGCGGAAGCGACCGTGAATTCGGTCGCGCAGCTCGGGCATCGGACCCGTTTTCAGGACAGTTCGTCCTTAAGATCGAACTTCGCTTGGCATCCGGGGCAAACTGCGGGAATCATCGCTCATTGTTTAAACGGTATTTCGACAATCATATGCGAAGAGGCGCGCTTTCGCAAAGGCATTGGAAAAGTCGGCGATTGCGATATACTCGGCCGGTATCAGTCATTCACGAACATGTCGTCCATTTTTTCGGTGTTCTCTGTTCTCGCGACGTTTTTCGTCACGGGAATCCAATCGGCGCCGACCCCGGTCGAAACCGTTACGGAAAGCGTTCCGGCCGTAGAGTATTCCGAATTCGTCACCGGCTCGATATCCGCCGAAGACGTCGCCCTTTTCGATTCCGCGGCTCCGTATTCGTATTGAAAATCCAAATCCGAAATCACCGCCTTCGAATTCTCCGATCCGCAGTGCCCGTATTGCCGGATGATCCACAAGGACAAGACGCTCGAAAAGATCGTCGACGTGTCCAAGGGGAGGGTGTCGCTCGCGACTTCGTACTACCCGCTCGATTTTCACCAGGGTGCCAAAGAGGAATCCGTCGCCGGAATCTGCTACGGAAAGCTCGCCGGAAAGGCTTCGTTCATGGATTTTAGGAACCAGGCGTTCTCGAGGAGCTCCGAATCCTATGGCACGTACTATTCGACGGGGGAGCTCGCTGAATTTGCGAAAGGATACGGCATCGATTCCGCCAAATACGAAACCTGCGTTTCCGACGGCGCCGTCACCAAGTCCCTCGAAGAATCCATGGCCAAAGCTTCGTCCTACGGCATCTCCGGAACCCCTGGATACCTCATCGTCAACCGCAATACCGGAAAATACGTCCAGGTTTCTGGAGCCTATCCGCTCGAAACCTTCGTGAAAGCCGTCCGTGAAGCCGCGAAATAATCCACATCCGATACTGATAGAACCATGTCCAACGCATCCCAAATCAAGAACCTCCTCGAAAAGGGCGTATCCCGCGTCATCGACCGCGAATCGCTCGAAGCGAAACTCGCCTCTGGAAAGCCGCTCCGCATCAAGTTCGGAATCGACCCGACCGGAACCATCATGCATCTCGGCCATGCCGTACCGATCATGAAGCTCCGCCAGTTCCAGGACCTCGGCCACCACATCATCATCCTCATCGGCGACGCGACCGCCCAGGTGGGCGACACGTCCGACAAAGAAGCCGAACGTCCGATGTTGAAACGCGAGGAAACCCGTAAGAACGCCGAAAGCTACGTGGCGAAATTCGGCAAAATCCTCGATACTTCCAAGCTCGAAATCTACTACAACTCCGAAGGGCTCGACAAGATCAATTTCTGCGGAGTAGGGGAACTCGCCAAGCATTTTTCAGTCGCCGAAATGCTCGACCGCGACAATTTCAGCAAGCGCTACAAGGCCGGAATCCGCATCAGCCTGCAGGAATTCCTCTACCCGATCATGCAGGGGTACGACTCCGTCGCGCTCCATGCCGACGTCGAACTCGGCGGGAACGACCAGTACTTCAATCTCCTCGCCGGACGTAAGCTCCAAGAAGCCTTCGGACAGCCGAAGCAGGACATCATGACCTTCGACCTCCTCCTCGGCCCGGATGGGAAAAAGATGAGTAAGACCGGCGGAAATACCATTGCCGTCGACATGGAACCGAACGCCATGTTCGTGAAGCTCATGGAAGTGAAAGACGAGCTCATCCTCGACTACTTCCGTCTCACTACGCCGCTCACGCTCGAAGAAATCGAACCGTACAAGGCGCGCCTGGAATCCGGCGAAAACCCGCGTGGCGTCAAACTCGACCTCGCCCGTATCGTCGTGACGTTCTACCACGGCGCCGAGGCGGCCGAAGCCGGTCGCGCGTACTTCGAAAAGGTACTTTCCGAAGGCGTGATGCCGAGTGAAGACGAAATGGAAAAGGCCTACGTCGAAGCCGAAGAAATCGGACTTCTCGCTCTCGTCAAAGCCATCGGCTTCGCGGCGACGACCGGGGAGGCCAAAACGGCCATCACCGGCGGCGGAACCAAGATCAACGGCGAAAAAATCACCGACGAACGCGCTCCGATTAAGCTCTCCAAAGACAAGGGCACCGTCGTGCAGGTAGGGAAGAAGAAGTTCAAACTCGTGTTCGCGAAGTAATCCGGATTCTAAAAAATCCCGTCCGATGAGGACGGGATTTTAAATTATCCAAGATTTTTCAACAACCCCATCAGCCCCTCTTTAAAGAAAAACCCTTCCCACGTGGGGTCGTCTTTCGGGACGTCGAGCTCGTGCCGGCCGTCGCCGAAATGGCGGATGGACGTGAGCGGCCAGCCTTTGGGGTAGGGGAGTCTGGGTTCTTTGCCCATGAATCCGGGGATTTTCTCGGATTGGAAGAAATATCGGCCGTCGGGAAAATACAGGCACCGCGCGAACGGGATGTGGAATTCTACCAAGTCTCCCGGAATCGGGCGGATCTTATCGAGCGCGAATTCGAGCCAGTTTTCGTCGGAGACGTCGTCGGGCAATTGGCCGGCCCATCGGCGGGCCTTTACGCCCGGTTCGCCGCCAAGCGCCGGAATGGCGAGGCCAGCGTCGTCGGAGAGGGTGGGAAGTCCGGTGGCGAGACAATACGCCCGGGCCTTGATAAGGGCGTTCTCCTCGACGGTATGCCCGTCTTCTACGGGGTCGGGAATCGAAAAATCGAGATCGCTCAAATACTTGTGTTTCAAACCCGTTCCCGCGAACAGGTTTTCGAACATTTTGATTTTCCCGGGGTTTCCGGTTCAGACGAGGAATTCTTGCATGCGTACCGATAGAAATGACGCTTGGATGGTAGCGTTTTCATATCGAAAGTCACGCCTTCTTGCATTGCTTTCGATTTCGTTATAATTGTGTGAAATCCCTTATTATCATGTGGGTATGAACGAAAAATCAGGAGTTCTCAAAAGGATGAAGAAGCCCGTTTTTTCAGCCGTCGTTTTCGTACTCACTACCGTCGTCACTACCGTAGGGTACGCGGCTTGGACTTCGCTCGACCGCAATTCGGCAGCCACCGGGCAAACGCTCACTTCCACGTTGATGCAGGCCGTCATCGACGACGTGAACGACGCGAATTCCCGCTTGTCGAACTTTTCGTTTTCCAGCGGAAACGTTGGTATCGGTACCGCTTCGCCGGGAACGAAACTCGAGGTGAACGGCGCGATCGCCCGAACGGGTTGCCCGACCGGCATGGCTTCCGGATGACCGTACTGCATAGATACCGCCCAAAGGACGGCCGCCACCTGGAACGCGGCCTCGGACACGTGCTTTTCGGAAAACAAGCGCCTTTGCGCCACTGACGAATGGATGAGCGCGTGCAGGAGGTCCGTCTTTACGCGCTCGGCGGCTTGGAATTGGACGAACCAGACCTATTCGCTCATGTGGTGAGCCTCGTATTACTACTATGCGGCGGTGGTGGTCGGCTATAACGATTGCAACCATACGAGTTGGGATTACAACAACACCGCCGCGGCGTACGGATACCGGTGTTGTACTGACCGGGTCATCGGCGGAAACTAGTTGATTTTTCCACTGTATCGGCTATTTTATTCCGCGTAAGGCGATACGCCCTTCGTAAAAACGCCCGGATTGGCACCCGGCGCGGAAGGCGCGTTGAACCGAGAGAGCCGGAACTGTATCCGGAACTCGGGTGGAACCGCTCCGTTATTCGAACGGAGCCCCGAGGCTCGTGCGATCAATGCGCGAGCCTCTTTTCTTTCTTTGGAAAAGACGCTCCGCACGGTCGACCGGGCGGATTTTATTATCCTCTCACTTTCTTCTTTTATGGAAATGAAAGACCTCGTGGAGCTCGCGAAAGCGCGCGGCTTCGTATATCAGGGCTCCGAAATCTACGGCGGCCTCGCGAATTCTTGGGACTACGGACCGCTCGGTTCCCAGCTCAAGGAAAACATCAAGAACGCTTGGATCAAGAATTTCGTACAGAAGCGTACCGACATGGTCCTTCTCGACGCGGCGATTCTCATGAACCCGAACGTCTGGGTGGCTTCCGGCCACGTAGGCGGATTCTCGGACCCGCTCACCGACTGCAAGGCCTGCAAGACCCGCCACCGCGCGGACAAGCTCATCGAATCTTCCGAAACCAATCCGGACAACGCCGACGAAGCCGAACTCAACGTCTACTTCAAGCGCGTATTCGGCGAACGTTTCGCCAAGGAGGACAAGAACGCCCTCATCTTGGAGCTTATGATGAAGCAGATCAAGTGCCCGAACTGCGGAAAGAAGGACTGGACCGAAATCCGCAACTTCAACCTCATGTTCAAGACGTTCCAGGGCGTCACCGACGACTCGACCTCGATGGTCTACCTCCGTCCGGAAACCGCCCAGGGAATCTTCGTGAACTTCGCCAACGTCGCCCGCACTTCCCGCAAGAAGGTCCCGTTCGGCGTGGCTCAGGTAGGTAAGGCGTTCCGCAACGAAATCACTCCGGGCAACTTCATCTTCCGCACCCGCGAATTCGAACAGATGGAAATCGAATTCTTCTGCGAACCGGAATCCGTAGCTCCGGGCAAGCACCTCGAATGGCACGGCCTTTGGAAGAACGCGTGCTGGTCGTTTCTTACCGATACCATCGGCATCAAGGCCGACTCGCTCCGTTTCCGCGACCATACCGCCGAAGAACTCTCGCACTACAGCGCCGCTACCACCGACATCGAATTCAAGTTCCCGTTCGGCTGGGGCGAACTCTGGGGTATCGCCGACCGTACCGACTTCGACTTGAACGCCCACATGAAGGAGTCCAAGACCGACCTCGCGTACTTCGACCCGTATACCAACACCAAGTACGTGCCCTACGTCATCGAACCGTCCGTCGGTTTGACTCGCCTCTTCCTCGCGACCCTCGCCAACGCCTACGACGAAGTCGAGGCCGGCGAAGGCAAGCGCGTGGTTATGCGTTTCGCTCCGGCGATCGCTCCGGTCAAGGTGGCCATCCTCCCGCTCGTGAAGAAGCTCTCCGAAGAAGCCAAGGGCGTGTACGCGCTCCTCGCCGAACACTTCGCCTGCGAATACGACGAAGCCGGCGCCATCGGCAAGCGCTACTACCGCGCCGACGAATCGGGCATCCCGTTCGCCATCTGCGTCGACCCGGAAAATTACGAAGCCGGCCAGGTGACCGTCCGTGACCGCGACACCGGACTTCAAGAAACCGTGAAGATTTCCGACCTCGTCGAGTACTTCCGCAAGAAGGGTTGCTAATCGCACTACGAAAAATCCCGCCCCGATGAGGGGCGGGATTTTTTTCGTTAGTCGTCGACGATCTGGTCTTCGACGTTCATGTCGAACGCGTCGAGAATGCGGTTGCGCAGTCCGGTTTGGAGGAAATCGGGAATCCAATCGTCTTTCACCGCTTCGGCGTATTCCTTCTCATCACGTACCTGCGCTTCGTGGACCCGTGCCATCATGCTCGCCTGCGCGGTCGCTATGGCCGCCGGTATTTTCGCTTTCACGGCTTCCGATTCTTCGGATCGTTCGTAGGTCGAAAGGTATTTTTGGATTTCTTCGAGTTCTTTCGTATTCAAAAAGACCGAAAAACATTCGGGACACATGTCCACGTGGATTCAGGAATCGTACGAGTACTCGCGTTCCGACATTTGGGTTCCGCAACGGGAACATGGCCGAGCGTCCGTAGGAAGTCGGTCGGGAAGATCGTCGCCGCGATAGACTTTTTCGACAAAGGGGGCCGTATCGGGTGCCGATTTGGCTTCGGCGGCAAGTTCTTGGAAATCGAAGAACGCGCCTCCGCACGAATCGCAGGTTTCGTATTGGGTGGCTCCGCTGGAAACGGTGCGCATTTCGACGTTGTGGCAAGCCGGACAAACGGTGGACATGGGGGTTTTGGATTTCGGTTATCGGTTCGCTTCGAGGTTCTCGATTCTGGATTTCAATTCCTGGTTTTCTTTCTTCAAGTCCTTTACCGCTTCCACGAGCACGGCGGTGACGTTGGCGTACTGGACGGATTTATATCCGTCTGCACCGGTTCTCACGAGGGCGGGAACCTGTTTTTCGACTTCTTGGGCGATGAACCCGACTTGGGTTCCGCTTCATTTGAGCGGGTCTTTCCATTCGAACGTGACGCCTCGGAGTCCGGAAACCGTCTCGAGGGCGTTCGGAAAGGTTTCGATATTTTTCTTGAGCCGTTCGTCGGAGGTGACGTTGAATGCGGTCGCGTTTACGGCACCGGCATGCCAAGCGTTGCCGGAAGTGCCGAACCAATGGCGTACGGAAGCTGCGGATTCCACGCTGCAGGCTCATCCTCCGCAAGAGTTTCCCCATATGGAAAAGCGGTCGTTATCGTCGTTGTTGTCGTGGACGTAGAGGCGGATGTCGGTTTGATCGGCTACCGGATTCACTCTTTTTACGTATGCGTCGTCCGAATTCTCCGCTATCGCTCAAAACCGGAGTTTGTATCCGGTATCGAGCCGAACGTCTCCGGAAACTTGGAGTTTATGATCCGGCGCCGCCGCTCATATCCCGACGTTTCCGCCAGCGAACGAGAAATTCGACAAGCCGTTATCGAGCGCCTGCAGGGCAGGGGAAATCTTGTTCCACTCCGTAGCCGAGACTCCCGAGCCGCTTACCGCGGTCGCCGGAAAATTCGTGACGAACGCGGAATATCCGATCGAGAAAGCTCAGAGCGTTCCGAAGAACGCGGTCGCCCAAATGACGGGGGATTTGAATCGGTTCATAAATTGGTCTGTTATGGCTTCCGAAAAACGGATTACGCGCGCAGTTTATCAGATGTTAATTCTTTGTCGAGCCCCTGGAACGTCGGAAACTTTTCCATATTTGCGCGGTTGGTTCTTCGGAGTACTATGTCCGCTTACGTCCGCATCCCGAGAATATGTTCCTCTCATTCGCCCATACGGCATTCCGTGCGTCCAAGCGTGAATTTTTCGCTGCGTTCTTCGCTTTTTTCATAGCTTTTTCGGTTTTTCTCATCGTCGATTCGCTCTCGAAGGCGGTAGTTTCGGAGGTGGAACTCGAAGCGCGACCGGCGCTCGGCGCCGACGTGACGGTTGCTTCGAACGCTCCGTTCACGCAAAATCAGGAATCCGCCGTTTTCGAAATCTGCAAAGGATTTTCCGCCGAATGTTCCCGAAAGATATCCTTTTCGTCCACGCTTTTCGACAAACAGGGAAAAACCGCGCTCTTGAAGTTCGTAGGCGTCGAACCCGGATATCCCTATTATGGGGATTTCCAATTCCTTCCCGTAGGCACGAAGGACTCCGCGCCGTTGCCGGCGACCGCCGAAGGAATGCCGTCCGATAACGGATTCCTCGCGGATTCGGCTTTCATCGGACGCTTCGCTTCCGGAGGGGCGATTCCGTTTTTCGGAAACGGCCTCGCAACCGAAGGCGTCGTGACGAAATCCCCGGAATCGGGATTTTCTTTCGGTGAAGACAACGGCACCGTGCTCGTCTCGTACGCCGCCGCCATGGCGGTTCCCGAAATCAGGACCCTCTCCCGCGCCGATTTTTCGATGATAGCCAAGACGAAGGACGAAAAAACCGCGGACGCCCTTTCCGCGGCGTTGAAAAATGACCTCCGGCTTTCCGGAGTCCGCGTCCGGAGTTTCCGTTGAGGAGCCGGCGGCGCGGCACGGATCGTCGACGATGTGACCGCCTACGTTTCCGAGGCCATCGCGGTCGTATTCTTCCTTGCCGGCACCGCGGCGTTCTTTTTCTCGAAAGCCGTCTGGATTTCGAATAGGAAATACTTCTCGGTTCTGCGGATACTCGGAGCTTCGCGGTTTTCGGTTTCCATGGCTTTCGTGACGTTCTTCCTGATTGCGGCGGTTCTCGCGGCGCTCTGTGCGGTCGCGGTTTCTTCCGCCGGTCTCCGTTTCGCTCCGATTCCCGCGTCATTCGGCGTTCCGAACGTCTGATGGAGGGAAATCCTCCGTCTTTTCGCGACGTTTCCTTTCGTCGTCCTGCCCGCGGCGATCCCCGGCATCGTATCGGTTTTCTCAACTCCGCCGCTTTCCGGATTGGGCGAGCCCAAAATTTCGCTTCCGGGCGTTCGCGACGCGGTCGGAGCTTTCGTGGCGACGCTTTCGGCCTCGTTTCTTTTCCTCTTCCTCGTATCGGGGCTTTCCGTCGTCGACGCGTTGAAAAAATCCGCGTCCGTCATTTTGGCCGTGGCGGTCGTGCTGCTTCTGGCGTATGCGTCGATCCGGTTCGTCGCCCGCGCCTTCTCGTCGGTAAAAACGAAGGATTTCGCATTCACCGACGCCGTCCGTCTCGCCGTTTCCCCGGGGAGTCCCGCGTTTCCGGTGGTCGCGGCGTTTCTCGTTCCGGCCGTCCTTCTCGCTTCGTTCTCTTCGCTCGCGTTCCATTTTTCGAGCGAACTCCAGCGGTTGTCTTCGTCGGGATACGACGTTTTCGCCATAAATCTGAAAGAATCCGACGCTGCGGCGGTACGGAAAGAATTCCCCAAGTCGGAATCGTATTCGATCATCCGCGCCAGGATTTCGAGAATCAACGGACGAACGCTTACCGAGCATCTGAACGGCGAACCTTCCCGCGAATTTTCCCGCGAGTTCAATATTACGTCCTCAGAACTCCCGAACGCCGTGATCCAAGGGGAAAACCGCGCCGTAAAAATCGGTGAAGTCTCGCTCGACGACGAGTTTTCCAAAAGTCTCGGAATCGGGGTGGGGGATGCGGTCACTTTTTCGGTCATGGGACGCGAATTCGACCTGAAGGCCGTGAACGTCCGATCGAGCGATCGCGAAGGAATCCGTCCGTTCTTCTATTTCAGCGTCGCGCCTGGCGAGTTCTCAAAGGTCCCGCCTTCGTATTTCGTCGCCGCTTCGGTTTCCGATACGGAGGTTTTCAAATCCGAAACGCTGAAGGTTTCGGGATCGTACGTTTCGTTCGTCGACGTGCGCGAAGCGGTCGGAATCGTACGTTCCGCAGCGGGCAGGATTCTCCCAGCCGTTTGGGCGTTTCTCGCCGCGATCGCCCTCCTCTCCGTCACCGTTGGAATCGCCGCGCTTTCGTCGCTCAAGGGATTTCGAAACGCGCGCGAAAAAACCTACCGTGCCATCGGGGCGACCAAGAAATTCCTCAGGCGACAATCCCTCCATACGCTCGTTTTCTACGTCGCGTCCGCATTCCTCGCGGCCGCCGTGGTAGCATTCCCCGCGGTTTGGGGATGAATCGCCTCGGTTTCGTTTTTGAAATTCTCGCTCGCCGCAGGATTGAAAGCGGTGGCGGTACTCTTCGCTTTCCTTATCGCCGCCTCGTCGGCGGTGGCGCTTTTCGAGA
>JBAQKV010000055.1:0-6540 GCA_049301335.1 Patescibacteria group bacterium | reverse complement strand
GCCATGGCCGGACCGGCCGTCTCGGTTCTGAGGATACGTTCTCCAGCCTTTACCGGAACCGCGCCTTCCGCCATGGCCTTCCGGACTTCCTCCGGAGAAAACCCGCCTTCCGGACCGACGAACAACGCGACGTGGCGGCAATCCTTCGGAAGCGACGCGAGGAAGCCGGAAAAGGGTTTCGTGGATTCGGAATCGGTATGGAGAAACATGGACCGCACGCCTTCCGGAATTTTCGGAAAGGCTTTTTCGAAATGCAGAGTCGGCATGCGGAAGCCGTAGCACTGCTCGACCGCTTCGCGGGCGATGGCCTCGAAACGTTCGATCTTGTTGTCGGTAATGGCAAGTTTTTGCGAACGCTCGGACGGAAAGAAAACGAAATCCGAAACGCCTACCTCGACGCCCTTTTGAATGGCGTATTCGAGCTTTTCGTACTTGTTCGGCAACGCTTGGAAGAGCGTGATTTTCGTTTTCGGATCTGCGGACACCTCGATTTCGCGGATACGGACGAACGAGAGTTTCTTTTTTTCGATAGCGGAAATCTCGTATTCCCCTCCCCCGGACTCCGAAAAAAGCACCACCCGATCTCCCGGTTTGCTGCGGAGCACGCGGGTAAGCTGGTGGACGAGGCCTTCGTCGTCGGTCGTGACGGTCGGGCCGGGAACGTGCGGGAAAAGAAAGCGCTGCATGGGAACGGGATTCGGGTTCGGAACCGCCACACTATACGCAAGGCCGGGGCGCTTCCAAATTTCCGCTCGATTCGCTTTTTCGCCCAAGCGCCCTATCATGGAGGCATGAAACGCCGCAAAATTCAAGGAACCTACCTCCAGAGCGACCCGAGATTCGGGTTCGTAGAAACCGCGGGAGGCGAAAAATTCTTCATCGGATACCGGTCGCGCAATTCCGCGCTCGACGGGGATTTCGTCGAAGCCATATCCGAAACGGACGCCGAAGATGGAAAGACCGCCGAAGCGAAGGTCGTGAAAATCCTCCGCCGCACCACGAAAACCCTTTTCGGAACCTTCCGGAAGAAGCCCGGGAAAACCTACGCGTTCGTGTTTTTCACCGTACCGGAACGCGAAACGGTCTACGTCGCCGACCGCGATTCGATGGACGCGAAAGACGGAGAAACCGTCTGCGTCACGGTTTCGGGCTTCGGATCGGAGATGACCGGCAGAGTCGTCGAACGCCTCGGAATGGCCGACGATTTCAATACCGAACGCGAAGTGCTCGTCCGCAAAAGCGGCCTTCTCCTCAAGTTCGACGAACGCGTCCTCGCAGAAGCCGAAAGTTTCACCGGCAACGACGACACCGCGAAGAAACGCGAAGACCTTTCGAAAGAAACGGTCATCACCATCGACGGCGCCGATTCCAAAGACCTGGACGACGCGATTTCCGTAAAAAAGCTCGGAGACGGAAAATACGAACTCGGCGTCCATATCGCCGACGTCGCGGAATACGTCCGCGAAGGCTCCGAACTGGACCGAGAAGCCCTTCGAAGAGGCACGAGCTGCTACCTTTCCGACCGCGTCGTCCCGATGCTTCCCGAGAGGCTTTCCAACAGTCTCTGTTCGCTCCATCCGGGCGGTAAGAAACTCACGCTCTCCATCTTCATCCAAATCGGAGCGAGCGGCGAAATATTGGATACCCGCATCGCGGAAACGTCCATCGATTCCGCGCGCAAATGCACCTACGACGAAGTGCAGTCATGGAAAAACCGCGACGGCGAACATCCCGAACCGCATCCGGACATCCTCCAACTCGTCGACGACGCCTACGAACTCTGCGCCATCGTCGACAAACGCCGCGACGAAGAAGGCCGCATCGACTTCGAAATCCCCGAAACCGAAATCGACATCGGGCCCGACGGCGAACCGACGGGCGTTTCCATGCGCGAGCGCAAAGCGTCGCACAAGCTCATCGAGACCTTCATGGTCCTCGCGAACGAAGAAGTGTCCCGCGCGTTCCACAAGATGGGGCTCCCGTTCGTCTACCGCATCCACGAACCGCCTTCCGAAGCCAACCGTGGGGATTTGCGCATCCTCTTCAAGAAATACGGCATCGACCTCGCGCCGGGCGAATTTTCCCCGAAAGAACTCCGCGACGCGTACCGGGCCCTCAGGGCGAAACCGGACGTCCCCCCGATCGAAAAAAGCCTCCTTTCGAGGCTTTCCAAGGCATGTTACAGCGAAAAGCCGCTCGGGCATTTCGGGCTCGCGCTGAAGTTCTATTCGCACTTCACTTCCCCCATCCGCCGCTACCCGGACCTCCAGATCCACCGCATCATCAAGGAGAGGATCCGCGGGGAATTCGACAAGAAGCGGGCCGAACACTACGCCGAAATCCTCCCGATCCGCACGAAACAGAACTCCGATGCCGAACGCCGCGCCGAATCGCTCGAACGCGAAGTCGAATCGCTCGAAGCCGCCCGGTTCATGGAAAAGGAAGTCGGCAAGGAGTTCGACGCCGTAGTCGTGGGCAATTCGCGCCTGGCTTACTATGTGCGCATCCCCAACGGTATCGAAGGGGCGGTATTCCTCTGAAAAACCGGCAAGGAACCGGTATTCCCGGAATTCGGCACGAAGATGCGCGTGAAGCTCACGTCCGTCGAACGCGCCTACGGCCGCATCGACTTCCAGCCCGTGAGGCCGAAATGAACGCCGGCCGTCCAGGATATGGCCAACCGTCCGAAAGGATTTTGAAAGAAAAAACCCGGCTCGGGAAGAAGATAGTCCTACGAATCCCGTCCAACCCTTGCGGAACGGGATTTTTATTGCACAAAAAAACGGCAAGCGAACGCGGGCCGGATTTCCGGAGGTTCTTCTCTTGCCGTTAAAACGGGGGTTTTTATTTTTGTTTAGTAGTGGTACGACATGTTAGGAAAGGGTTGGTAGGAAGAAATACTTCACCTTTTTTTGCCTTCGGCTTATTAATTACAAAACACATTGCATACATTGTCAAACATTAATGCGCGAAATTCGTGATTTCCCCCGTCTTGTAGATAGAATCAACAGGTAATCCCACCCACATGAACGGAAACTCTCCGAAAAAGCCTTCGGAAGCTCCCGTTACGGCCGCTCAACTGCCCGAAACGGACGGCTCCATCCAACCGTCCCGCGATATCCGCGGGACGGTTTCGCACATCCCCGTAGAGGCTATTCGAGGACGCGTCATGACGAACCTCGCGAACATACCCGAGTCCTACGGCGTGGCTTTGCCGGTTTCCGAGAACGCCGAGAACGCGTTCGATCGGGCCTTATCGAAAAACACCCTTGAAGAAGCCATCGCCGAAATCCGTGGCTCTTTCCCGGAAGCGGCGACCGAACGCGACGCGTACGCGGCGTTCCTGAACGAATACCGCTCAGTGTTCGCCATCGCCGGACGCAGGTCCACCCCGAAAATGTGGGAGCAGGTCAGGAGCCATCCGGCCTTCGAGACTTCCATCATCGACTACTTGAAAAAAATGGTCCCGGCCATTTTCAAGAACAAGTACAGCCGCTCCCTCTACGAAGACATCGAATACGGGCTCTTCCTCCTCGGATCCGCCCAGAATTTCGACATTCTCGAAGACATCCGCCACGGCGGCATGCAGGGCTTGTCGGGGCTTTTCGCCAAATGCCATTCCGCCGTCTCCCGCGGACTTTCCGTAGCGCATACGCTTCAAACCCGCGAAAACGACGAGTTCGCCACCCAGGAAGGATGGGATTCTTTCGAACGCAAGGTTTCGGCGTTCGAACAGCTCTGTGAAATCATCAACAAGATCGCGGCGATGCACTCGATCAGCGCGCTCGACAAAGACCGCGCGCTTTCCCTCATACGGATGATCGCCGCGCAGATCGAGGCCGTAGGCAACGAGCTCGACAACATCGGGTTCGATCCTTTCGCACGCGAAAAACTCCGATTCATCGAAGGAAAGCTCCTCGGAAACTATTCGCACCTCGAATTCTTCGACGGAAGGTCGTCCGAAGAAATCTTGCGCAAGGCCGACAAAATCTGCGATTCCATCGAACGCGGATTCCAGTTGCAGAAGTCCACCCGTTTCTGAGGCGTTCCCCAGCGGGAAGACATCGCGACTTCGGTAAAGCTCGGAAACGTCGCGTCGGTAAAACTGAACGCCGTTTCGAAAATCAAAAGGCTCGGCGGACTCTCTCCCGAAATCGCGGCCGTCGAGAGTGAATGGACGAACGTGCTCTTCGATCTCTACGCGGAAGCTTCGAAAAGCCCGAAAGCCTTCGTCGACGCGGAGGAAGTCGCGCTCGACTTCATCAACCGCAGCGACCATGACGAGTTCATGATCGAGACGATGCACCACCTCATGCTCTTCTGCGACGTCGCGCCGGACACGCTCTGCCGCGTAGCCACGAAGCTCATCGGGGACAACCAGTACCACAACGCGTTCCACGAGGAGTTCAAGATCAAGCTCTTCTCGGTCATCCTCGAGAAACTCCGTACCGCCGAACGGTCGGAACGCACCACCCGCATCGCTTACTGGATACGCGAATACGCGCGTAAAAACGAGAAGGCGTCCGGTCTCGTCATGAGTTTCTCCCAGCTCTACATTTCGCTCGCGGTCTTCTTTTCGGCGCTTCCTGACGAAAATTCCAAAAAGAACGCCATGGAGTGCTATCTTCGCGCTTCCCGCGTCACCGACGAGAGTTGGCACCTCAAATTCGAGAGCCAGGAACTCGCGTTCATGAACGCCATCGGCGGCAAGAAGGAACTCGAACGGTTCGAACGGCTCCATTCGGTCGAAAAAGAACGTGAAATCCACGAACGGCTCCTCGGACTCATCGCCCAAGCGGTGAACGGCACGCAGAAAGACGAAGCGAACCGCGCGGTATGCGAAATCATCGAAGAATTCTTCTACGGCATCTGTATCGCCGAAATCCAGGCCTGCGAATGCGAATCGATGGCTTTCTGAATCGGTATCGGATCATGCGGGGCGACCTGCACTTCTGCGAAAGCGTCCAAAACCGTGCGTCGGGGCAACCGGTTCGTTTCCATTCCTCTCGGACAAGGACATAACCTCCTTTTGCAGTACCCCGCGAATCTCGAAGCCGTTTTCAGCCGCATCCTCGACCAACGGCGGGATTTCATCAAAACGAACATCTCAAGCCTCCTGACCATCATCATGAAGGACCGGGAGCTTTCGGAAGCCAACAGCTATCTCGCCGAAGCCAACGAACGTCTCGACCGCCAAATCCGTACCGACGCGCTCACCGGACTGCCGAACATGCGCCAGTACGAAGACGACCTCCCGCTCTTCGCGGACATGCCGAACGTCGCTTCCCTTCTGGTGAAGATCGAGAACCTGTCCGACATCAACGGGGCGTACGGAATGGATACCGGCAGCGAGTTCATCCGCAACGTCTCCGGAAACCTCATCCGCCAGTTCTTCGGGGATCGGGAAAACTGGAAGGTCTACCGCCCGGCGCCGAAAGAATTCCTCATTATCGGCGAATACCGGCAAGAACGCACGGGCGTCGAATTCGTCGACATCGTCCCGTATTTCTACGAGATGTGTTCGATGTTCACGTTCTTCCCCAAAACCGACCTCCTTCCCGGTCGCGGAAAGGACGGGCTCTGCCTCCGCGCCCAGGCGTCGATCAGCTATTCCGACCACGTAAAGACCGACATCTACAAAAAACTGCACATCGCGATGCAAGATACGGTTTCGGGATCGAAGGTCATGCCGTTCGACGACGATCGCCATTCCGAAGAACGCGTCCGCAAGAACCTCGAAGGCGGTACCGCCGTCACCGAAGCCATCACCGAAAAGCGCATCATCCCCTACTACCAGGCGATCGTCGACAATAAGACGGGGCGGGTGGAGAAATACGAATGTCTGGCCCGCATGGTCGATCGCGAAGGGAAAATCCACCCCCCGTACGCCTTCGTCGACCACGCCAAACGCGCGGGCACCATCCCCCTGCTCACCCGACTCATGTCGGAACAGGCCTGCGACGACCTCAGCCACGCGAAGACCTGCTTCTCCATCAACATCAGCTGGCAGGACCTCGCCGATCCGGATCTCGTTTCGGATCTCGTGAAACTCATGGCGAAGTACGGAATCGAACCGAAACGCGTCACCTTCGAAATCCTCGAAGAAGCGCTCCTCTCCAACCGCGGAGAAAGCGCGGCGAAGATTGCGGAACTCAAGAAGCTCGGGTGCAAAATCGCCCTCGACGACTTCGGTTCGGAAGGGTCGAACTTCTCCCGGTTCGAAAAGGAGTGGTGGCCGGACGTCATCAAGATCGACGGAAGCTTCATCAAGGATCTCGACAAAAGCCCCGAGAAGCGCCGCATCGTCAGGGCGATCGTCAAAGCCGGACAGGAACTCGGTTGTGAAATCGTAGCGGAATTCGTGGACAACGTGACGGTTTGGGAAATCGTCACCGAAATGGGCATCCAATTCAGCCAAGGCTTCCTCTTCCACAAGCCGATGGGGTTTCCGAAAACCGGGGAATGACTCCCCGACGTCATCGACCTCACCGAACTCAGATTGAAAACCAAAGCCGCGGCGATGGGCGCGCTCTCCATTCC
>JBAQKV010000054.1:0-2344 GCA_049301335.1 Patescibacteria group bacterium | reverse complement strand
GTGATTTCCTTGGTAATCGCGGACTGACGGGCCTTGTTGTAGGTGAGCGTAAGCGCGGCGGCCTTCTTCTGCGCGCTGTCCTTCGCATTTTTCATCGCGACCATGCGAGCGGCATGTTCGGACGCCTTGGCTTCGAGCAGGTGCTCGTAGGTCATGAGGTCGAGGATGAGCGGCAACGTCGCCGAAACGACGTGGGAGGGGGAAGGTTCGATTTCGTGGCGGCCGGTTTCGGTGACGGTGACCTTCGATCCGATTTCTGCGAGGAAATCGACGACCGATTCGCGACTTACCGGGTAGAAAGTGCGGCAGACCGGTTTCTGGGTGATAGCGGAAACGTAGTGTCCGTACACCATGTAGACCTTGTCGTATTTTCCGGTGCGGTATTCGCCCTGCACGAAGCGGGAAACCGAACGGGCGTCGGCGATCGCGATGGCGTCTTTGACGTTCTCGGAGAAGTCGGCGACGAGAACGCTTCCGGTACGGAGAACGAACTCACGGGCGCGTTTTCCGACGGTGACGAATTCGAATTTCGAATCCGGATTCCGGCGGATGAGCGCGAGGGTTTCCTTGAACGCGCCGATATTGTATCCGCCGCAGAGTCCCTTGTTGGAGCTGACGAGGATGACGAGCGATTTTCCGGTCGGAACGGTCGGAGCGGTCTCGAAAATCCCTTCTCCGGCGAGGATGCCGAGGATTTTCGAAGCTTCGAGCGCGAACGGACGGGAAGCCTGGACGCTTTCCTGCGCCTTCTTCATCTTGACGGTGGAGATGAGCTCCATCGCCTTGGTGATTTTCCCGGTGTTCTTGACCGACTTGATGCGGGATTTGATTTCCTTTCAGGATGCCATGGGGCGGGGTTTATTGTTTCTTCTCTTTCTTGCCGAGTCCGAAACCCGACAGGGCTCGGGAAACGAGTTCCGACACCGGAGTGGTGAGGATGGAAGTTTCCGTAGGCTTGGATACCGAACCTTCGATTTTCGCGGAGAGTTCGGCTATGGCCGTACGGAGTTTTACGCAGGGGTTTTCAGGATTCTTTTCGCTCGTTTCGTGGGAGAATTTCGCACGGCTGAGCATGAGCGTGTCAGCCAGGTCGCGAAGTTTGCGGATTTCGGTGTTTCCGGGATTCGCCATGGCGACCCTTTGGAAATTCCTCGCCCGCGCTTCGAGTTCTTCCTTGTTCAGGTAGTTCTTGTAAAGTTTTGCCGGAATGACCTTCAGTTCTTTAGCGAAGAGTTCGACGAACTGGCTTTTCGAGACCTTGTCGAACCCTTTCTTTTCCAAAGTGGAAGAATATTTGTCGTACGCCCGCTTCAGATGGCTGACGACGTCCGGTCGCCATTCGTTTCCCGCGACGCTCGCTTTTACGAATTCGGACAAGGCTCCGGAGAGGGTTTGTCAGATTCAGGGAAGCGAGGCGATTTCTTCCACGAACCCTTCGTACCAAGCGTCCCATTTCTGGTAATCGAGGATTTCGGGCACTTCCGCCGCTTCTTTCGCCGCCGCTTGCGCGAGCAAGTCGGCTACCGAACGGCGGGTGAAATCGAGGGAAAGCGCGTCTTGGCCGCTTTTCGCGGAGCCGGCCGTCGCAATCGGCGCCGATTCTGCGGAAGGAGCGGGGGAAACTTTGGCGTTCATGGAAGAAAACGGCTACGACTAGAAGGTCTTGAGCACCTTTTCGATGATGGCTTTGAGTCCCGCCTTGGATTCGTCGTTTAAGTCCTTGCTGGCCTTGATGGCTTCGATGGTGGTTCCTTCTTCGTCGAGAGCGAGGGAGAGGGCCTTTTCGAATTCGCGGATCTTGGAAACGTCGAGAGCGTCGAGCATGCCGATGGAACCCGCGTAGATGAGGGCCACCTGCTTGTCGAAGGAAACGGGGGAGTAGACGTCCTGCTTGAGGATTTCCACCATGCGCTTGCCGCGTTCGAGCTGCTTGCGGGTGTCGGCGTCGAGATCGGAAGCGAACTGGGAGAACGCTTCGAGTTCGCGGAACTGGGCCAAGTCGAGCTTGAGGGTTCCGGCGACGCGCTTCATCGCCTTGGTCTGAGCGGATCCGCCTACGCGGGATACGGAGAGACCGACGTTGATAGCCGGCTTCACGCCCGAGTTGAAGAGGCTCGATTCCAAGAAGATCTGACCGTCGGTAATGGAGATGACGTTGGTCGGAACGTAAGCGGAAACGTCGCCTGCCTGGGTTTCGATGACCGGGAGCGCGGTAAGGGAACCGGCCTTGAGGTCGTCGTTGAGCTTGGCGGCGCGCTCGAGGAGACGGGAGTGGAGGTAGAATACGTCGCCCGGATACGCTTCGCGTCCCGGCGGACGGCGGAGGAGGAGGGACATTTCACGG
>JBAQKV010000053.1:0-24089 GCA_049301335.1 Patescibacteria group bacterium | reverse complement strand
CCAAGAAAAAACGGCCGTTCGTTCGGCCGTTTTTTCTATCGCTTATCCATGTTTCTTTTTCATGGCCCGTCGAATCGCGCGAATGGTTTTGAGCGTCCGGTACGCCCACGGCTTTACCACCATAATCCGGCTTTCCGGCCAAACCCTCGCCTCCCCTCAGAATTTCAATTTAAAATCGGTCACCCCGGCGAGCGGATGGTCGACGGAACCTTCCGGAGCCATTCAGAGAAAGTCGTATGCCTCGCAGCCGCGGCGCTTCCCTTCAAGCATCATTTCCCATTGCAGCGCGTACGCCGGCATGTCGCGGCGCTTTTCGTTATCCGAAGTGGACGCGCCGTAGTAGTACGTGGCGGTACTTCAGAAATACGTCGCGATAGCCGCGGCAACGGCAGAACCGTCTTTCTCGGCGATAAAAAGCCCTCCGCAATCCGCTTCGTTCAACGATCGCACGAGTTCTTCGTAATACGCGAGGGAATTCCCCGAAAACCCGTCGCGGTCGAGCGTTTCGGAAAGCAGGTCGAAAAACGCTTTCACGTCGGCCTCGTTCCCGTCGGATTTCCGCACCGTTACGCCGCGTTTGACCGCAAGACGAATGTTGTACCTCCCTTTTTCCTTCATCTGCGCGAGGATTTCTTCCTCAGACGGACGGAGGTTGAGAAGGAGCGTGGTTTTTTCGAGAAAATGCCGGTATTCGCCTTTGGAGAAACCCGGGACGTCGATTTCGGAAACCGGCTCGTACTGCACGAAAACGGCTCCGGTTTCGCGAGCGAGACTCAAGACGGTTTTTGAAAACTCGGCCAAATCCGCGGTTTCTTTCGCAAACGGACCTCAAACGCAAAAAAGTCCGAATTGCCCAAATCCGACACGACGGAGTTCGAAGAACGCGGCGACCGTAGGTTCGGAAGGGCTTCCGGAGTACGCGAAAAACCCCCGGGAAGCCCAACGGGAACGCAAAAGAAACGAATTCCAGACGGACGTCTGCCAAATCGGGAAAAAACCTTCGCGGTACGGGAGTTGCGGAAACGCGGAGTTCCGCTTTCCGTCGAGTTCTACTACGCCTTCCAACATGCGGGAAAAATGGGTTCAGACCGTAGGGTATCCCCTCCTCCGCTTTTCGCAAGGAAAATTTGCAATGGTCTCCCGAGTGGGCTATAATTAACGCGACGTATTTCTTCACGAACGCCGATAGCGATCCACTATGAATACCCCCATCGAAGTTAAAACCAAAAGCTCGGGTGCCGTTACGGTTTTCGAATTCCACGGCGAACTCGACGAAACCAACGCGGATAAGACCTTCACCTCGATCTACAACGCCATCGGCGACTTCACCGGTAAAAAGATCGTCTTCAATCTCGTAGGCCTCAAGTACCTCAACTCGAAGTCCATCGGATACATCGCCGACATCTTCTCCAACATCGAAGACGGCAACGGCGCCATGTACCTCACCAATATGGCCGAAGAAGTGAAGGACACCCTCGAGCTCGTCGGAATCACCACCATCGTGGCGGTCGCCGACACCGAAGCGGAAGCCCTTTCCGCCCTCGGAGCCTAATTACGGTTTCAAAAACGCCCCTCCGAAAGGTGGGGCGTTTTTTTGCGCCGTTTTCGCGAATATGGTAATCTCGTACCGATACCTCAAACGAACCGATCATGGCTCAAGAAAATCTCGAACGGGAACTCCTCGGAGAACGCGTCAGAAATTCGGAACTCTCCCCTCTCCAGCGAGGAATTTTCGAAGGCGCTTCCGATGCCCAGATGGAACGCATCGGCGAAGTGGGAAACCGCTCGTCCACCCTTTCCATGCTCAAGGGCAAGCTCCTCGAACGTTGGTCGAGCGTCACCGACGCCGTTGAAAAATTCAATATCGGCGACCAGCTCAAGAAGATCGACCGCGAACGCAATCGCATCGCGCGTTTCGAACTTCTCGCGAATCCGCGCCTCAATAAGAACGAAGGGCAGCGCAAGATGGCGGAGGCCCTCATCGCCAAGTACAAGACCGTGGAGAACGTTCCGGCCAAGGAACTTCTCGCTCTCGAACTCGCTTCCCGCGGGACGCTTTCGAAGATGTACGCGTTCAAGGAGACTCGCAACGAGCAGGGCGAAACCGTAGAAACCCCGCTCGACGTGAACGACATCCAGGAAGGTGACAACATCCGCATCGACTTCGGCCGCAACGCCAATGCCGACGCGAAACTCGGGGCCGGACACCTCCTTCCCGCCCGCATCGAAGTCGTAAAGGTCATCGACCGCGACCTGAACGTCCGCATCGGACGCCGCGCCACCGTCGGCGGACGCGTGGGATACTACGACCAGAACGGAAAATACCTCCCGATCTACTCGGGATTCCAGATCCGCGTACCTACCGCCGTCGAACTCGGCACGCCCGAATACGCCAAGCTCGGAGCGACTTCGGCAATCAACACAGACGCCAAGGCTCTCGAAAAACGCGAAAAGGAAGAAGCCGAAGCCATGGAGAAGTTCCGCAAGGTCCTCGAAGCGAGCGAAGCTTCGGACCGCGCGACCGATACCGTAGCGAAACTCCGCCGCGAAGTCGAAGACCAGGGCGGCGCTTCCAACTACCGCGAACGCCTCGAAAAGACTCTCTCCCTCGCGAAGAAGCACCTCGAAAACAAGAATCCGGAATACGACGAAGAATCCCTCAAGTCCGCCATCGGCCGCCTCTCGAAGACGCTCGAAATCCTCGGCGGGAAGGATTTCGGCCTCGACCTCGACCGCTATAAGGCGGCCATCGCCAAGCACGAATCGGGCGGTATGTCCTACTTCGCCCGCAACGACGACGCCGGCCGCAAGAACGGCGTGGATCCGGACAAATGGGCGTTCGGCAAATACCAGTTCACCGTCGAAACCCTCCGAGGTTACGGAGTCGAGCTCGGCCATCCGCCGGAAGAAGGGAAAATCCAGAAGTTCCTGAACGACGCGCTCCTCCAGGAAGAAATCATGGACCGCTACATTCTCGGCACTATCGAAAAATACGTTCTCCCGAACGAAAAGGTCATGAAGGACATCGGCGACGGAACCAATTCCATCGCGTATTTCCTCGCCCTCACCCATATCGGAGGACCAGGAAAGCTGAAGAACGCCGGAGGAAAGGACTGGCTCGGTACCGACGTGCACGGCTACGCCATGGGCGTATCCAACGCCTACGAACGCAATCTCGGTACCGCTATCGCACAAACCCCGCGCCGCAACCGTACCGAAGCGTTCGCCGAACGCATGGGCCGCGAAGACCTCATTTCCTATGCGGAAACCCACCTCGGCAAAACCTACCGCTTCGGCGCTGACGGCAATACCGAAATCGACTGTTCCCAACTCGTCGTCGAATCGATGAAGAAGGCGGGCGTCGTACGTTCCGACTACGACAACACCGCAGCCGGACTCTTCGATCTCACCGCGAGCAAGTCCACGAACGAAATCCGTCGCGGCGACCTCGTATTCCTCCGTCGCGGAGGCCGTATCACCCACGTGGAAATCGCGCTCGGACCGGTGGAAAACGGCCGCATTCCGATCATCGACGCCTCGTCGAACGCCGGAAAGGTCACCAAGCGCTATCAGGCGGTAGGCCCGACCGTTACGGCCGGAAGCCCACTCTTCGTAGCGTAAATCACGAAAAAGAACGGATCCCCGGAACCGTCCGACGGAAAACCCATTGTATGCGAATGGTTTTCCCTACGGACGGTTCCGGGGATTTTCGCGTTCGGAAAGAAGACGAACGTTGACGCTCGCTCGACAAAAGTTTATAATCCGCGGGTTTATTTCGAACCCCCAGAAAAACATGTCGTTTTTCAAAAAAACTTCCGCCGCGTTCCTCGTTTCGGCCATCGCCGTACAAGGACAGGCGTTCGCCGCGCTCGATTTCGGAGGAGAATACGTTTCGGACTATTCCGTACCGCAATACGTGGCTCCGGCGGCCCTCAAGAAGCTCGTGCGCTTGGATACGAAACTCGTTTCCACTCTCGATAACGCCGCCCAGAAGGAACTCGCGAAAATCCGCGATCCGAAGGTTCGGAAATTCTATTCCGACATCAACGCCGCGAAGAAAACCGCCCTCAAGGGGCTCTTCGCCGACTTGCGCTCGGGCATGCAATACGAATTCCTCGCTCCCGAGACCGAAAATGCCAAGGACATGGTCCGTTTCGCCGCGAAGGGATATGTGGAATTCATTCAGGAAGTCCGCGTCGCCGCAGAAACGAATTCCATCGGCACCGTTTCCGCCGAAGAAAAGGCGTCCGTCGAAGCGGAAGTCGTGAACTTCCAGCGCGACCTTCTCGTCACCCCGCTCCGCGAGGTCATCGACACCTACGCGAAAAGCGACGTGAAGGAAACCGGCGAATGGAAGGGCTCCGTCACTTCCCCGCTCGGAACCGTCAACGCTTCCGTAGACAAATACACGAGCGTCCTTTCGCTTCTCGGACTTTCCCAGGAAGCCGACTTCGTCTTCAATTCGGATTTCGACCTCGACCTTCCGGGACCGGTCCAGTACGATCCGGAAACCTACGAACGCGTCGCCACTCCTTCCGTTAAGGTGAAGGGTGTCGTCAAGGTCGACGCGAACGTGAAACTCGTGGACGATACCGCGTACGTACTCCTTCGCGACTACTCGCTCGATGTCACTACCAGCGCCACCGGATCTTCGGCCGAAGAATTCGATGCGCAGCTCGCCAAAGCCAAGACCGTGCTTTCTCTCATGAAGGGTAAGACCGTAAGGATCGCCATGCCGAAGGACGAATCCAAGGCTCGTCCGGACGTCATCGTAAAGAAGGCGAGCGAAGTGCTCGACGTTCTGGATTCCAACAGCCTCTTCACCCCATCCCGCAAGATCAGCGAAGGAAAATTCGGCCTCTCGATCAATGCGAAGACCGCCGTTCTCGTCTCGAACGTTTTCGGAGAAAAGCTTACCAAGGGCGACGTCCGCAAGGCGGATAAGGAATTCGCCTCGTCCAATCTCGTCTTCGAGACGAAAGACGGAACTTCGACCGTCAGCGCCGCCGACCCGAAGGGATCCGGCCTCGTACGCATGAGTCGCGACGCCGCGGGATACGCGTTCCACCTCGACAACGTCGAAGGAACCAGCCGTACCGTTCTCGACGTTTCCAAGACCGAGATGAAGCTCGTAACGAAATCCAAGACTTCCGAAATCCTCGGAACCTGGAAGGACGGTGAAACTTCCTTCGTCGTGAACGCGTCGGGTCAGGAAGCCTTCAAGGTTACCGGCACCGTCACCGCCAAGAAGGTCGACGTCGTGGTCGCCGTTACCGGCAAGGACGTCGGAACTGTGAAATACGCCAAGACCGGCAAGGACTATTCGAGCGACGTCCGTTTCGAATTCGAAATTCCCGCGGGAATCCTCGACAAGTCGGGCAAGGTCGTCATTACCAGCGCCGAAAAGGGCGTCATCGAATCGGGAACCTTCAAGATCGAAATCCCGAAGGACGTCGTCGACGTGGAGGCGCTCGTCAAGTAACAGGACCTTAAAATACCGTTCACGAAAAGCCTTTATGAAAACCATTGAAATTTTCAAGAAGTCAGTCATTTGAGGCTTTGCGTTCTTCGGTGCTGTGGCTACCTGTTCCGTCGGATATGGTGCATGGAACGCGGCGATGTCATCCGCGGCGACCTGAACGCAGATTTCCTCGTTGGCATGGAATGCCATCGTGGACAACGTCAACGACCTGAACGCGAGATCCGCGCACGGAAAACAACTGTTCACTTCCAACGGGACTTTTACCGTTCCCGCGGGGGTCACTACCATATACCTCAAACAAAGCGGGGGTGGTGGTGGCGGAGGAGGGGCGAGTGCCGGATACGGATGAGCCGGAGGCGGAGGCGGATGAGCCACGATGATGTCGCAATTCACCGTAGTTCCCAATACCTCCTACGCCGTTACGATTGGCGCGGGCGGCAGCGGAGGCGGACCCGGCGTTTCATGATGAAATGGCGGGAACACTTCTTTCTGAGCCCTTCTTACGACCTGAGGCGCCGCAGGCGGAGTCGCGACGAATGCTGCAAACGCCGCCGGATGAAATGCCGGTGGAGCCGGTGGCGGCCCAGGAGCGGGAAATTATAACAACGGTGGCGCTGGCGGATGAAGCCTGTTCGGTGCCGGTGGCGATGGCGGAGGACATTATGGCGGAACGTCCGTCGCAAACAGCGCGAACGGAACCGCCGGAAGCGGCTACGGCGGGGGCGGGGGCGGTGCCGGTTACGGAAGCGCCTGATCCGGTTGAACCTGAACTCCCGGCTTCTGTCTCGTCGAATGGTAAGATCCGAAATCGTAAATCAAAAAATCCCCCGGACATCCGAGGGATTTTTTTATCGAAACTAATACGGAACGCCACTTCCGTACGCGTCCCAGAACTTCTTGCGGAACGATTCGTAATCGCCGGCGAGAATGGCCTCTCGCGCCGCTTTGGCGAGCTTGATGAGATACTCCAGATTATGAAGGGAAAGGAGCTGTCCGCCGAGGAGTTCTCCGGCCTTGACGAGATGTCTGAGGTACCCGAGCGAATAGTTCTTGGATACGTGGGTCTCGAATTCCGGAAGCATCGGAATGCCCCGTTTTTCGAGCGCGTATTTCTCGTTGGAAACCTTCACGTTGCCGTAGCACGACATCGCGACCTCGTGTCGTCCGAGGCGCGTAGGCAACACGCAGTCGAACATGTCGATGCCGCGGTAGATGCCCTCCACCAGATCTTCCGGCGTTCCCACGCCCATGAGATAGCGCGGCTTGTCCGCGGGAAGGTGCGGGGCGATGGCGTCGAGCACTTCGAGCATCTCCTCTTTGGTCTCCCCTACCGAAAGTCCGCCGATGGCCATCCCCACGCTCGGGAGCGAGGCGATGAACTTTACCGATTCCACGCGGAGATCCGGGTATACCACGCCCTGCGCAATGGGAAACATCGCCTGTTCGTGGAGTCCTTCGGAACTCCTGCGGAGATTCTGCCGGAGGCTTTCCTGAAGAGAACGCACGGCCCAGCGGTGGGTTCGTTCCATGGCGGCACGGGCGTACGCTTTGTCGGAAGTTCCGGGCGCGCATTCGTCGAACGCCATGATGACGTCGGCGCCCAGGTTCGCCTGGATTTGAATGGATTTCTCGGGAGTGAAGAAGCGTTTGGAACCGTCGAGGTGCGAGCGGAATTCAACGCCTTCTTCGGTAACTTTGGCGAGCGCTTTCCCGTCGGCGGCCTTCTTACCGAGCCCGAGCGAAAACACCTGGAAGCCGCCCGAATCGGTAAGGATGGGCAGATCGACGTTCATGAACGAATGCAGTCCGCCGAAATGCGCCACCGCCTCGTCCCCCGGACGGAGATGGAGGTGGTAGGTGTTCGAAAGCATGATTTCCGTCCCGATCGACGCGATCTGTTCGCGCGCGACGCCTTTGACGGTCGCCTGCGTGCCGACGGGCATGAAGACCGGGGTCGTCACCGGCCCGTGCGGAGTTCGCAGGGTGCCGGCGCGGGCGTATCCGCAGGAAGCTTCGGTCACGAAAGAAAACCCTTCAGGCGCATGCGTGCCTTCGGGGTTTTTGAAAACCGAATTTTCGGGGCTATTTGGGGAAGACGAGTTTCCAGACGTCATGGAATGCGACGATTACGGCGATGATGATAAGCAAAGTGAAACCGATTTGGTGGATGACGGCTTCGATTTTTCGGATTTTTCCAGACCTCATGCCCTTGAGGGGCGCGAGGAGCGTAGCAATGAAGAACCGTCCGCCGTCCAGTGCCGGAAGCGGCAGGAGATTGAACGCGCCCAAGTTGATGGAAAGGAGCGCGGCGACCGTGAGGATGACCGAGATTCCCACTTTGGCGGAAACGAGCTGGACGAAGAGTCCGCCCACGGCGATGGGTCCGCCCACCCCGGCGGCGGCTTCCTGGCGCTCGGCGGCGTTTTTGGGAACGACGAGCTTGCGGAGGATTTCGTAGAGGAGTTCGAACGTGAAGCCCGTCTGGTTGACGGTTTCTTTCGCCGCGACGACGATTGCTTCGCCGAACGGATACCGGTAGACGAACCCCTTCTTCGGCTTCAGGTCGGCATACGAGACGTAGGAACCGATCTTTCCGTCCTTCGGCATGACGGAAATCTTCACCGGAACGCCGTTGCGGAGGAGTTCGAGTTGGATTCCGTCCGCGTCGGCGGAATGGCTTTTCACGACCGCGACGAATTCTTTGGGAGTGGAAACCGTACGCCCTTCGACGTTCGCGACTTTGTCGCCTTCCTGGATTCCGGCAGCCTTAGAAGGGCTGTTGTCCGCCGGTGCGACGGCGATTCCGGACGTTTCGAACACGCCGAGCTCGACCGCGCGGTCGAAGCTGGGAACGAGAAGCGTTTCGGAACGGGTCTCGAATTTCGAATTCACGGCGAGCGGAGCGACCCCGTGCCAGAACAATCCGACGAAGACGACGAACGCGAGGATGAAATTGAAGAACACTCCCGCGAGGATGACGGCCGATTTCGCCCAATAGGACTTCGACGCGAACGCGTCGGCGTCGGAAGCGGTAGGACCGAGCTCGTCTTCGCCCTTAAGCCGCACGAACCCGCCGATGGGCAGGTAGTTGAACGTATACTCGCAGCCCTTCTTGTCCGTGGTGATGACGGCGGCCCTCGGAGGAATGCCGACGCCGAACTCTTCTACCTTCACCCCCACCTTCCTCGCCGCGAGGAAATGGCCGAGTTCATGGAAAATGACCACGGCGAAGAAGACCGCGAAGGCAACGAGAATGCCGAAGAATACGTCCATGTCGGGGATGGGTTACGAATCGGAGCGGGACCCCCCTTCGGGAGTCCCGCTCCGGGGAGACGGATATGGAGTGGAATTACTTCGCGTCCGCCATCTGGATTTTCACGTGGTCGAAGAGGTGGTTGACGAGGTCTTCGAGCGAGCGGAAGTCTTCGCGCTTGGAAGCGAAGTCGCTGCCGTCGGCCTGGATGCGGAGGCTTCCGTCGAATTCGCCTTTCTTGTTTTCTTCGAGATTGAGCGCGAGGCGGATTTCGGCACCCTCCCTGGAGTAGCGCTTCAGGTAGGAGTCGAGCTTTCCGGTAACGTTGGTTTCGATGAGGCGGTCGATGGCGCCGTGGTCTTCGGTCTTGATTTTCTGAAGATTCTTCTGGATCTTGAGTTCCATAGTAGCGAAAGATTAGTACTAAGGCCCGGGTTTTCCGGGAGAGGTCATTATATCCCGGAAATAACCCCCCGCAAGACGAAAAAGCCGGGAATTTCTCCCCGTCTTTTCGTTAATGGCCATGTCAGTGAGCGCCTCCCGAATCATGTCCGCCGTGTCATCCGCGGTCTTCGTCCTCGTCATGCCCTTCGTCTTCGTCTTCCGGAAGCTCTCAGGAAGACAGGTCGATGGTACTGGTACGGCGTTTCGCCTGCTTGAGGATTTCTTCCGCCATTTTGCGTTCTTCCGGGGATTCGACCGGACCCTTTTTCGCCAAGTGGTCCTTCACCATTTCGGTCAGCGTATCGAGCAGCACTTGGAACGGCTCGCGGTCGTCGGGAACTTCGTCGGACTCTTCGTGCCCGCCGGAATGGCTCTTGAGGTCGGCTACCGCCCCTTGTACGTATTCGGCGATTTCGTCGGGATTGGCGGCTTCGCGGAGTTCGAATTCTTCGGTTTCGTCCTGAAGGTGTATGGAGATGTCCCCTTTCCCAAGCAGCGAATCGAAGATGGAATCGCGCTTAATTTCGACGCCGTGGATGGAATGGTAGGAAACGTAGGTGACATTGCCCGCGAAGACGTTCCAGTCGAGATCGACGATTCCCTGGTCGGTAAGCAGCCACACGTCGTTGTACCAATCGAAGACCGAATACAAGAGGTACAGGTACACGGCAGCGAGATATCCTTCGAAATACGAGAAGGGCACGAGCTCGCGGAGCGTGAACGAATCGTTGAAGTAAAAGAACGATGGGAGAAAGAGACCGAAAAACAGGATGAGGAATATCCGGTCGATAATGAGCGTTACGTGGCGGTGGCACACGAAAAGAAGTTCCGACTCCTCGGTAACGTATTTCGAGAAAAAGAGTTCGTCGAATTTGTTCATCACGGGCGATTATCCCGGGGAGGCCTTGCTTGTCAAAAAAATCCCCGTTTCCGGGGATTTTTCTTTTGGATTTCGATTACTTGCGGAGCTCGAGGCGGGCGATAAGGGTTTCGTAACGCTCCTGGTCCTTCTTCTTGAGGTAGTTGAGGAGCTTGCGGCGCTTAGCGACCATGAGCATGATTCCGCGGCGGGAGTGGTTGTCGTTCTTGTGTTCTTCGAGGTGGCCCTTGAGGTTCTCGATGCGGTCGGTGAGGATCGCTACCTGAACTTCCGGGGATCCGGTGTCTCCCTTGTGCTGAGCGAAGTCTGCCATGAGGGTCTTCTTTTCTTTCCTTTCCATGTGAGGGTATTTTATAAGAGATATCGCTCCCGTCCGGAAAATACGCCAGGCGGAAGTGCGGAGAAGTATATTTGCGGACTCGGGGAAATCAAATCCAAACGAAAAAGGGGATCGCTCCCCTTTTCCTTAGGCTTCGAGGTCGGACTTGAAGTTCGCCTGGATGCGGCGCATGATTTCCTTTCGGATTTCCGCCTGGTTGTCGGAATTCTTGATAAGGAGGAGGAACTCGTCCTTATTGAGGACGAGGAGTTCGGCCGCTTCTTTCACTTTGATGGTCGCGGTACGCGGCTCATTGGTAATGAGCGCGATTTCTCCGCAGAGCTGGCCCGCGCCGAGGACGCCGACCACTTCTCCCGCACGGATGACTTCAACGGAACCGGACTGGATCACGTACGCCTTGTCGTCGGACGCTTCGCCTTCGGAAATAAGGATATGTCCGGGCTTGAGGTAGAGGGTTTCGCTCATCATCAGAAAGTAAACGATTTCTTCGCGGCTAAGGCCTTCGAAAATATAGAGGTCCTGTATTGCTTCCAGCATCGCGGGCGAAGATTACGATAAAATACCTCCGCAATGATACGACATCGGGCACGAAAACGCAAGCGCCGAGCATTCGTTTTGAAAGAAGGGCGTTTTTCCGTAGAATCCGGCCGTTATGAAACTCCAAAACGTCACCGTCGCGTACGGCAACAAGACCGTCCTCCGAGACGTCACCCTCGACTTTCCAAAGGGGGATTTCACGTTCCTCATCGGGGGCTCCTGAAGCGGAAAGACCACGCTCATCAAGACGCTCATCGCGGAAATCCTGCCGAAATCGGGAACCGTCACCGATTCGAACGGGCGCGTGATGTCGGACATTTCGGGAAAAGACCTCGCCAAATTCCGCCGGAGCATCGGCGTGGTCTTTCAGGATTACAAGCTCCTCCCTCCCAACCCCGTCCGTGAAAACGTGGCCTTCGCCATGGAAGTCTGCGGATATCCCGATTCGAAAATCCTCACCCGCGTGCCGGAAGTCCTCTCGCAGGTCGGCATCCTTTCGAAAAAGGAATCGTTCATCGACGCGCTCTCCGGCGGCGAAGCCCAGCGCGTCGCGGTGGCGAGGGCGCTCATCCACGATCCCGACGTCATAATCGGCGACGAGCCGACGGGAAACCTCGATCCGGAAAACGCCATGGAAATCATGAAGATTTTCGAACGCCTCGCGGCGAGCGGAAAAACGGTCGTCATCGCCACGCACGACGACAAGATCGTGAACCGCATGAAGAAGCGCGTCGTCGCCCTCAAGGACGGCCGCGTCGTTTCGGATTCGAAGTCTTCGGGATACTCACTCTAAACGCATGCTGAAAACCGACGAAAGCCTCAAAGAAAAATTCGTCCGGAAGGGGTTTTGGATATACCTCTTCTCTTTTATTATCGGCCCCATCGGGTATGCCACGAAGATGATCCTCTCCGCCGACCTCACGGTCGAACAGATAGGCGTTTTCTACGGCGTCATCAGCCTCATTACCCTCGTAGGGACGTACAACGACCTCGGGCTCACCGAGGCGCTGCAGTACTACCTTCCGAAATTCGCGGTCGCCAAGCAGTACGGGAAATTCAAGGCCGCGCTCGCCTACGCCTTCTGAGCGCAGATGCTTTCGAGCGTCGTTCTCGGTGCCGCGTTCTTCTTCTTTTCGGATTTCCTCTGAACGCACTACTTCAAGAGCGCCGAAGCGGCGGCCCTGATGAAGGTGTTCTGCCTGTTCTTCATCTGTTATAACGCCCTGCATATCGGCGGGACGGTCTTCGCGAGCCTCCAGCAGACCAAACGCCAGTATTTTTCGAGTTTCATCCGCTCGGGATTGTCGTTCGTTTTCGTCGCCACGCTCTGGTTCGCCGGGCACGGCGAGCTTTTGAACTACGCTTGGGCATGGGTCTTCCCCTTGTTCATCAATATCGCGTGGAACGCGAGCGTCCAATATTCGGAAGTCTACAAACCGTACCTTTCGAACGTTCCGGCCGACCACTCCGACGGGCTTTTCGGGGAAATTTTCAAATACGCGCTCTGGACGCTCCTCGCCTCGAACGTGGGAATGCTGTTGTCGCAAGTGGACATGCAGCTCATCATCGTGTTTTTGGGAGCGAGGGATGCCGGATACTATACCAATTACCTGAGCCTCATAGGAATCCCGTTCCTCTTGGTGACGCCGCTCATCGGCTTCCTATTTCCGGTCGTCTCATGATTGGCGGGAGGAAAAGATTTTTCAGGAATATCCTCGATCAGGCTGTTCTTTACGAAATATTTCGCCGTGGCCGCGATTCCGGTCAGTCTCGCCCTCGGATTCTTCGGAAGCGATTTCGCCATCGCTTTTTTCGGAACGAAATTCGCCGAATCCGGACGCATCCTTTCCTGGTCGGCGCCGTTCCTCATCTTCAATTTCCTCCTCCAGATCAATTTTCAGATCATGGCCGGAACGGGGCGTATCCGGGAAAGGCTTCGCATCCTCCTCGTAGGCCTCGCTTTCAACGTTCCTCTCAACGTCGTCCTCATCCCCGCTTTCGGGGCATCCGGTTCGGCATTGGCGGTGGGGCTTTCGTGGATTCCCCTTTGGTACCTTTCGAACGCCAAATGCGCCGAATACCCCGTAAGGTTCGATTGGGCGTATTTCGTCAGGAACCTCGCCGTTCTGGTTCCCTTGTCGTTCTCGCTTTACCTTTTAAGGAACTCCTGGTCCCCCGCCGGACTGTCCGAGAGGGTCGAATCCGTTTTTTGGCTTGGGACGGCGTGCTTGGTGCATATAATCGGCTTCGTTCTGGCGAACCTGTCGGAAATGAAAGAAATCGTATCCGAAATACGATCGATGTTCGCGAAGAAAAACGTTTCGAATTACTCCGTTACCACCCCCGAAAGTGGCGAAGCAACCCTTTAACGAAACCCCTTCCGAAGAACGTGGCGGAATCGCCGGCCTCCCCTACTGGAAACCGGCGTTCCTGCTCATGACGTCGGTTCTCGTAATCGCGTCGTACTACGCGAAAGGCGCCCATGCGGAAACCGCCGGCGAATGATTCGCCGGCTACGTGCTCACCATGGCCGTATTGTACGGATGCTGGAAGGCGTGGACGTCCCTTTCCGGAAAGAAGGAAATTTCATATTCCGCTTCCGCGGCCATCGGCGTAGCGCTTCTCCAGGTCGCGCTCCTTTGCGGATTCTTCCCCTTCCCCGCGGGAATCGACGCGCCGAGCCTCAAGATGCTTTTCAAAATCCTCGGACTTCTCGTCCTTCCCGTAGCGATCGTAACGGGAACGTCTGCTTTCGGTTTCGCGGCATTGAAGAAGTTCCTGCCGGATTTCGACTCGCGTTCGAGCCAGTTCCGTACGGTCTCCGCCATGTCGCTCGGCCTTTCGTCCTACCTTTTCTCGCTTTCGGTAACCACGAACGCGTTCGGGTACAACCTCGCGAGCGCCCTCATTCCCCTCGCGGTTCTTTCCGCATTGGGATGGCGAGAATACGTCGGAATGTCCAAAGCCCTGCGTAAGCCGGTCTTCACTGCCGACAACCACGACGCGGACGGAGGCTTGGTAAAACTCGTCGCCTTCCGGCTCGTCACGACCGAAGTCCTCTTCATGATCCTGACGTTCCTCGTAAGCGTCAGTCTCATTAACGCGGTACGTCCGATGCCGATCGGCTGGGACGACCTGGGCGTGTACATGAACTACCCGAAAATCATGGCCCAAACGGGGTACGTGGGCCAACTCGGGATCGTAGCGTGGCAATCGCTTACGGGTATCGGATTCCTCTTCCAATCGGCACCCCAGGCGTTCTATCTCAACCAGGTCGGCGGAATCCTCTCCGTCGTCTTCGTCATGTTGGCACTTTCCCGCCTGTTCGCGTTCGCCGACTCGAAGAAAAGCTACCTCAGCCTTCCGCTCCTCTTCGCCACGGCGCTCTACGCCATGCCGATGATCGTGTTCCAGCAGGCGAAGGACATGAAGCTCGACCCGGGACTTCTCTGCATTACCACCGCGGCGATTTTCGTCCTCTACGAAGCCGTGCACAGAAGGGACGAACACGGAAAAGACGCTTGGAAAACGTTCGCCCTCGCCGGATTCCTCGCGGGAATCGCATTCGCCGTGAAGTTCACTACGCTCATGCTCTTCCTCGGCGGAACCGCCCTCATTTGTTACGCCGGTCTCGGGTTGGCCGGATTTTACGGCTTCTTCGCGCTTTTCGTCGGAGCGTTCACCAAGCTGAAGCTTTGGGACATGATCAACGTCAACTACCCGAAAGACGATCCGGCCCTCCTTACGAAGGTGGTAGTCGTTTCTTTTGCGGTAGCGGTCCTTTCCTTCGCGTACGGAATCCATAAGAACCGGGAAACCGCGACGAAACGCGTTCTCGTTCCGATTATGGCTTTTGCCGTTTCCGCCGCCGTCGCCCTCTCTCCGTGGATGGTGAAGAACGCCACGGAAACCGTGCGTTTCCATATGCCGATGAACATCGGCGCCCTTCTCAACGGCGTCGCTTTCCCGGTTCCGGCAGACGTAAAATCCGCACGGACGGCATCGGAAATCGCCGCCATCGACAAAAAGATCGCGGAAGAGTCGATGAACGAATCCGGAAAAACCACCAACGAAGACCTCGGACGGTATTTCGGATACGACGAAGGGGTCAACAATTACCTCAAGCTCCCGTTCAATCTCACCTACCAGAAGAACCAGCCGGGCGAATACACCGAAATCACCTACGTTTTTCTCGCGCTCCTTCCCGCGGTATTCGCGTTTCTCGCGTTCCGCCACCCGGCGCTCGCGTGGATGCCCGTCGCCATGGTCGTTTTCGAATACCTCTACTTCTGGAATCCCGCGGCTTCGACGCTCATCAGCGGTTTCTTCGGAAAGGTCTACCTTCCTGCCGGATACTTCGTCATCGCGGCGTTCACGCTCCTTCCTCTCGCCGTTTTCCACTGCGCGCTCGATCGGAAAGACCCGCGTAACGAACGTTTCCTCGGAAACCTCGCGTTCCTCGGATTCTACGGCTTCGTGTTCGTCATCGCGGCGTACGGCATCGTTTGGTACGGCATCGCCGTGTACCTTTCGATGTTCGTCGCCATGGGATATTCGCTCGAACGGGCGGTATCCGAAGACGATACCGAAGCCGGAACGGGTTTTCCGACCGCCGTTCTCGTATTCGGAATCGTAGCGACGTATTTCTTCAGCTCGGCCATCCCGCACGGATGGGCGAATTTCCGCAACGCCGGATTTGCCGAATTCAAATCGAACCGGCTCAATCAGGAAGAAGCCATCTTCGCGAGCCATCCGGACTACCTTCCGATACTCGCCTCATTGAATCTGAAAGATCCGAAGGAAACTGCTGGGAAAATCATCGCTTCCATCGCCGACGCCCCCACGAAAGCCATCGTCATCGAAAACATCGGAGAGAAACCCGAGGCCGAACGGCTGCAAGAAATCCTCGACCAAATGGTCGCGACCGATCCCGCTTCGGTATCCTGAATCCCGACGGAAAAAATCGTAGCCATGAAAGAATCGGCTTCCGAAGCCCGGAACAAACTGTACTCGGCGGTCCTCTACCCTTCGAAAGAAGAACGCAATCAGGCTACTATCTACCGCATCGGGACGTTCCTCACGTACTTCATTTCGGAAAACCGCAAGCGCTACCTCGACGACAGTCTCGTCCAATCGTTCGGACAGTACGTCTACGACGAAAATCCGGACGTAACGGTCGAGCGCCTTCGAAAGCTGGGAATGAAATATTTCCTCATCGACCTGAACGCGGCGACCATCGACAAAGACCCGCGTCACGATCTTACGAAACGGTTCGAAAACCTCCTCCGCACCTTCAAATCCGACAAACTCCGCCTCATCAAGACCGACAGCCTCTGTCTCGAAGCCGCGGTCGACACGAAAGAACAACAGAAAGACGACGAATACATGCTTCTTGCCGGGGTCAATTACGAATCCTATTCCGGCAGCACCGTAACGTACCGCACGCAGAAGCAGGCGGTGTGCCAAAAGTACTTCTTCGACCTCATCAAGGGCGGCTACGTGAGCAAAGAAGAAAACAAATACCTCCTCCCTCTCGCGAACTATATCGCGGCGAAAAAACCGCAAACCGACGAAGCGATGATGGAAATCATAAAAGGTGCCGCAACCCACGGCTGGGTAGCGCTCTTCGAGATCAAATAGCCGACGAAAAAGGGTTCCGCTTAGCGGAACCCTTTGAAGAAACGGGGAAAGAAAACGAGGCTCGAGAGGGCCTTTTTTCCGTTTTTCCGAGGGTTGAGCGCCACGCGCCAGAGCCACTCGAGACGGAGGTTGCGGACGATGTCCGGAGCGCGCTTTTCGCCTCCTCAGAGAAAATCGAAGAATCATCCCACCGTCACGGCGAGCGTAGCGCCGAGACGTCCGGCATTGTCGTTCGTCCAGAATTCCTGCTTAGGGGTTCAGAGTCCCACGAGGAGAATCTTCGGACCGGTCGCGAAGTTTTCGTATTCCGTGAAATCGAACGGTGCGTATCCGTTCTGGAATCCGACGCGCATTCCCGTGATGCGGGAGATTTCCCCGGCCGCGTTGGAAACCACTTCCTCGCGGGCGCCGTACAGGTACGCCGTGGCGTCCGATCAGAAAGTGGCGGCGAAATCCTTCAGCAATGCCGGAAGGAGATCGGTTCCGTTCAGGTTCGGCAAAGCCGCGTCGCCCATCGAACGGTACGACGTGAGCATTTTCCAAGGGGAGATTTCCGGGTGCGCGAACCGGGAATACGAAAGAGCGAGCGCGATACCGTCTGGGAAAAGCGCGTCGCCTTCCAAGAGCGTGGTTGCGAATCTCGCGTCCTCGGCAGTCTGCGAACGGACGTCGAAAACGTGGCGCATTTCGGCGTTGGCGAAATAGAGGAAGTTCGCGAGAACGGGCATCCCGCGCGAGAAACGGGATTCGGCGAGGGAAACGAGCGAGGCGCGGGATTCGGCGGAAGAACGCTTTTCGAGCTTTTCGAAGATGTCGGAAACGGCTACGGTTCGCATATCTGGACTACGTAATGGGGCAAAGCGACTACCCGCGCCGTCGGCGGCACGCGGTCGCGGACGTACGGGAGCATGAATTCGGAGGGGACCAGATGGAGGTCGAACCGGGACAGCTGAATGAAGATGTCGTGAAGTTTGAGGAATTTCGCTATCGCGAAGATTTTCCGCGGGATGCCGTGCGCCTTTCCAAGAAACCGGAAGAATCCGGGTTTCGGAACGTCGGATTCGGCGCGGCACGCGGCGGCGAACGGGGCGAAGTACCCGAGATCGTGGTAGGTCATCACGCGAAAGGCGGCGGCAGCGAAGACGCCTTCGATTCCTACGGCTCAGAAACGGCGCAATACCGAGTGGCACCATACGACGTCGGGGCGGAATTCGGAAACTGCGTCCCGAACCTCTCTACGGCCCGAATAATTGCCGAAAGCGGCCAAGGTTGACCATGCCTTCTGGAATCGGGTGGAGAATCATCCGGATTTTCCTACCGTCCGCACTTCGTACCCTACGGAAACGAGGGTGTCGGAAAGGTTTTTCACGTAGGTCTCGATACCTCCGATGTTTCCGAAGAAGTCGGTAACGAGAAGTATTTTTTTCGTTTCCTTCGGAAACGAGGACCGGAGTCGGACGAGAAACGCCTCCTGGGAATATCCCGATGCCACCGAAGCGGTTTTCGACTTCCATTCGGCGACGACGGCGTCGGGGGCGTTCGCGAGTATCTGGAGGGAACGGAGGAAATTCTCCCCTTCGGGAAGACGGAGGGCGTCGTCGAGAAGAAAAGGAACGATGCCGCCTTTCGAAAAACCCGCGACGGGAACGCCGAGCGAAAGGGACTCGAGCGCCGAGAGTCCGAAAGTTTCGAGAAAGGTCGACGGCATGAGCGAAACGTCGACGTGCGCGAGCGTCGCGGAAATGACCGAAAAATTCCTCCTGCCGAAGTACGCGACGGTTCACGACGGAAGTCCGTCGTATACGGAAGCGACGCGTTCGTCAGGAACGCGCCTTCCGTCGTAAAAACCTCCCCTACCCGAAAACGCGGAGAGGAAAGGATCGCGAAGTTCGCCGTCTCAAAAAACGGCGACTTTCGCGGAACGCGAAGAAATGACGGAATCGAAGAAGGGCAACAGGAGATCGAAGCCCTTTTCCGGTACGAGCCGTCAGAAAAACGCGAAACTACGCATGTTTGGAACGGTGGCCTTCGGTTACGGGTTTCGTTTTCTTTCCGACGGCGTAGAACATTCCGGCGAAAGCGAAAAGCGAAAGCGAAGCGTAGGCGGATTCGTAACTGTGGAGGAAGAGATTCATTACCGCGCAGGCGACGAACGCCGCGAAATACGGCGGAGAGACCTTGAATATCGCAAGAGCGACGAAGAAGAGGATCGCGACGAACGACGCGAGAGCCGGGATGCCGCCCTCGACGAGCTGTTGGACGTACCAGCTCTCGGGGATGTAATAATCCTCTTTGGTTTTCGTTTCGCCTTCGTAGAGGTTCTCAGAAGAATTCTGAGGAACCACGAAGCGGTACGCGGGGCCGGAAGACGCGAGGCCTTCGCCGAATACCGGATGCTCTTTGAAACGCTCGAATCCGGTAACCATGCGTGAGAAATGCCCCTTGGAAGAACCTTCTCGAAGCACGATGTTACCCATGCTGCCTTCGAATTTCACGTAGAACGCGAGCGAAACGAGCGCGACGACCGGAATCGCCATGAACACGGCGCGGCGGTGCTTTTTCCAAATGGGCTTGAGCGAAAGCGCGATGAGCGCGCCGACCCCAAGGACGGTACCGACGAGGGCCGAACGGGAATAGGTGTAGAGGATGAGCCCGAAGACCATGAGCGCCCAAACGGAAACTGGGAACAGCTCTTCTTTTTTAGTACGGAAGAAGTGGAAGAGGAGGCCGAGGTACGTGAGCATGAAGAACGCGGCCGGATTCGGTCCGTCGAAGATCCCCTGGAAACGGCGGACGTTCGCGCCGTCGATACCGTGGTAGATCGGCACGGAACCTCCGAATTTCCAATTGGAAAGATCCGGGGAGTATCCGAAGTGGAGGAGGATTTCCTCATGAAGCACGAAGCGGACGAGAAGTCCGATGGCGATGGCCGCGGAAGCCGAATACAGAAATACGCGGACGTATTCCGAAACCTTGCCCGGAAGGTAGGCGTAGCCGTGCTTGAATACCGCGAACGCGATGAGGAACTCAAAATCGTAACGGCCGCCGAATACGAGGCTCCTGAGTCCCGCCCCGTTCACGAGGGTCGACGAGACCAGCCAGAGCGCATACCCGGCGATAAGGTAATCGACCTTGTCGAATTCCGGCCATTTCTTATCGCGGTAATACGAATACCCGACGGCTCCCGCAATGGCGACGAGAAGGATTTCTTTCAGATAGTTCACGCCGGGGATGCCGAGCTTGAACGAAAGGAAAACCGCGGCGAAAACGCTGAACGGAAGGAAAACGAGAAACGATTTCGCGAGGAGGTCGAGAATCTTGGACATGCTGTGGAGGTTTCGTAAAGCTTGCGCATACTACTAAAAACGGTAGAATCCGCAACGCGATTGCCGGCCATATTTCCGACTCTCCGAACCCGACTTTACCTCTCAAATTCCCGTCCTTAGGACATTCCATGAACGCAGCACTCGAAAACCTGAAGAACGCACTGAAAAAACCCCACGTAAATTCCACTTGCATCGGATGCGGAGCGTGCGCCGCGATTGCCGGCGACGTGTTCGACCTCGACGAAATGGGCCTCTCCTGCGTAAAATCCCTCCCGGAATATCCGGAATCCGACACGGACGACGCGATTTCCGCATGCCCGGTTTCCGCCATCAGCTGGCAGCCTGCGGACGAAAACGGCGAATACCTGAACGGCGTCGCCGAACACCAGGACGTCTAACCTTCGGACGCGCATGAAAAAACTCCCCGTACGGGGAGTTTTTTCAGCGTCTTGGAATAGCGTCCTACCCGATTCTGAAATTCCCGAACCCCTTGCCCCGGCGGCTCGCGGTCGGCGATTCGTAGCGGGCATGGCGGGAGATGTTCAAAAGTATTCCGATGGCGATGAGGAGCGACATGAGCGACGAACCTCCGTAACTGACGAACGGGAGCGTGACTCACGTAAGCGGGACGATATTGAGATTTACGCCCATATTGACGAACGATTGCACCAGTATCCACGATACGATGCCCACCGCCACGTATTTGGCGAAGGGATCGTCCACCCTGCGGGCGATGCGGTATCAGCGGTACGCCACGTAGCAATAACTGGAAACGAGCACCATGATGCCGAAAAATCAGAGCTCTTCGGCGATTACCGAGAAAATGAAGTCGCCCTGCACTTCCGGAAGATATCCGAATTTTTGAACCGATTTTCCGAATCCGAGTCCAAAGAATCCACCGCTTCCGATGGCGATGAGTCCTTGTTCCGTTTGAAAGTTGATCGTTTTGTTCGAGATGGACGACTGGTTGTCGGCCAAAAAGTTATCGATACGCTCGGTAATGTACGAGAGGGTGTTCCGTTCTCATGACGCAGCCTTTCCCAATCAGTAGACGGATCCTGCGAAGAGGCAGAATACGAGGAACGTCACGAGGATATGTCTGGGATTCCCTCCTCAGACGAAAAACATGATGATCGCGACCGGGGCGATGAGGAGGATCGAGCCGAAGTCCGGCTGGAGAGCCAGAAGGAACATGATCGAACCGAGCAACGCCATATAGGGCAGATATCCTCCTTCGAGCGTATGGATTTCGGATCTGCGTCTTTTGAGAAAATACGCGAAGTACAGTATGCCTCAGAGCTTGACGAATTCGACCGGTTGCAGCGAAAACGGTAAGAAAGGAACGTTGATCCAGCCTCTCGCGCCGTTATACACGACCCCCACGAACAGTACCACGATGAGCGATATCAGGCTTCCGAAAAAGATGTGCTTGGCGTATTTTTCAAAGACCGCGTACGGGGTTTTTACGATGAACGCGAAAAGGAAAATTCCTATGAGTACGTGCGAGATGTTGCGCACGAGATAGAAATGGTTGTTCGGCTCGGCGAGCTTTCCGGCAGCGGTCATGAGCGACGTGACCTTGAAAGACGGGTAAACGCTGACCGAACTGATCATGACCATTCCGAAAACGACGAGGGCGAAGACGACGAAGAAAATGCCGTAGTCGATGCTCTTGGACTTCAAGCTGGACATCGGAAAAGAGGCTAGTAAGGAAACATGACGCTCGCGAGGGGGAACGAAGTCCTCAGGAAGGCTTCCGCGAATCAAATGGAAAGCAAAAGGAGGATCGGAGCGAAATTCAATCCGGCGAAACTCACGGGAAGATGGCGGGAAAGGAACGCGTAGCACGGTTCGATCAGCGCGCGGATGAACGGTACCGTAATGTGGTAGCCGAAAGCCGGTGCCCAGGAAAGCAGGACGTCGATAATGACGAGCCACTTGAAGAGGAAAATGAAAACGAGGAGTACGAGGGCGATTTGCGTGATCATGGTTGTTGGAAATGACGATGGAAATATAGCCGGAAACTTCCCCCAATCAAACCCGAGACGAAAAGAATCCCCTCTTTACGAGGGGATTCTCCGATTATTGGCGAATTAGGCAGCCTTCTTGCGGAATGCGAAGACGATTCCGAGTCCGGAGAGGAGTGCGAGAATCATGAGAAGGTTTTCCTTGGTACCGGTCTGCGGAAGCGCTTCCGGAGCTACGACGCCGGATGCGGTCGCGCCCGAAGCGGATGCGCCCGAAGCGGATGCGGCATTGAGCGGAACTTCGGTTGCCGGAGCGAGCGAAGCGAGGGTGGTGAATTCCTTGATGGCGTTGATGCCTTCCGGAATGTTGTTGCCGGTTGCGTCCTTAGCGGAGATGACGGTGAGCGAGTAGCTGGAGTCAGCTTCGAGGTCGGAAGCGAGGGTAACGGTCGCGGTGGTCGGGTTAGCCGAGTCTACGACTGCGGACTGAACTTCGATCGCTGCGGAGTTGCTGGTCTTCTGGAGCTTGATCTGGAGCGGGTCGGTACCGAGGGCGGCCGAGAACTCGAGAACGAGGGTGCGGGTATTCTTCGGGGTAACCGAAGCGAGCGCGAAGGAAGAAGCGGTTGCGGATCCGGTTGCGGAAGCGGTGGTTGCGGAAACCTTCGAGAGGTTGACTTCCACTTCTTCGGAGAGGGAATCGGATTCGTTGCCTTCCTTATCGAGAGCGACTACGGCGAAGTAGTAGGTCGAACCGGCGGTGAGCTTGTCAACGGTGGTACCGGTTTCGGTAACCGGGGAGGTTTCGTTGTCGTAAACGGCGTTCGGATCAGCGGAGGTCGCAACCGACTTGGTCGAGTACTTGACGATGTAGGAAACGGCAGCGTCTACCTTCTTCCAGTCGAGGGTGACGGAAGTCGGGGTGGTTCCGACAACGGTCGGAGCTCCTTCGACGTTAAGGGAAACGGAAGTTCCGCCAACGGATACGCCGGAACCGGTTACGGTCGCGGTCGGGGTGGTAACGGTATCTCCGGATGCTGCGTGTGCCGAAGCAACGGCGAACGCGAGGCTTACGGCGATCATTTTGAGTGCCTTCATGGGCGGGGGAGGGTGAAAAGTAAATATTTGCGAGTGAGCCCCGAAACGCTATACTTCGTCAGGACTTCTCGAATATATCATAGCATCAAATATTTTGCAAATCATTCGCCCCACAGGGATGCTGGCCCGAAACGACGGCCGAGGAATGACCCTTGCGGAAATCATGGTCGTCGTCGCGCTTATCGGCGTAATAGGCATGTGAATGTTGAACTTCGACTTTGAAACCGCGACCGACAAGGAACGCCGTGACCGCTTCGTGACGCAGACCTCGTCATTAATCAGGCATATGAAAACCGCTGCGGTAAGCGGTAGGACGTCGGTCGTGGGAAATTGCGGCGGGTACGTATTGGAAATCTGACCCCTCGCCATGACCGGATCTTCCGCCTCGTTCACTGAGACGTGATCGGTATCGAACGTCTGCTGAACCGATAACGACGCGAGCCTTCTCGCACCGATGCTCGGCGATTCGCAAGCATACGCGGTCAATGCCGTAACGGCATACTCGAGCGACGGAACGCAGCAATTCAGAGTGTCGAGAATCGGTGATTATACCGGAACCGTAGGAACCGCTGCGAAATCAGTAGCGCTTCTCGTCAACGGTTCGAATCTCTCCGCCTATCCCCTCACCTGCGGAAACCCCGCTACGTGCGTAGATTACTCGTTCGGAAAAACGGTAAGGCTCAAGTTGAATCTCTGATACCGGCAACCGGTAAACGTCCGCAACAAGCTCATGAGCAAAGATCTCTTCGTCGATCTCCGTACCGGAAACGTGGAAGTAAGGGATCCGGCATCCCCTTAATTCCGTTCCCACCGATAAAAAAAGCGCGACCCGACCGGTCGCGCTTTTTTTATCTCTCGGATACATCTGAGGGCAGTAAAAATCCGCCATTACGAATAATGACGGATTTTTTGTTTACGAGGATGTGATCCAGCTTGTTTCTCTCCAAAGTCCCGGCGCTTACCGACTCTCCCACAGGTGTACCTGCAGTACCATAGGCACGACGCGTCTTAACTTCCGTGTTCGGGATGGGAACGGGTGGGGCCCGCGCGTAATAAGCACCGGGACGCTGAAGAGGAAAAAGGCTGTTTTTCCGTACGAAGGAAATACGGTAAGAAGAATGC
>JBAQKV010000052.1:0-17588 GCA_049301335.1 Patescibacteria group bacterium | reverse complement strand
GTGCGCTAGCCAATTGCGCCAGTCTCCGACAGCCGGTACATATTATGGATTTTTTAAGAAAGGCAAGTGCGAAAAACGACTTTTACTCGCCGTCCGATTTTAGGCTGCCGTCCTGCAGGTCGACCATCTTCGAGTACTCCCCGCCCATGGCGATGAGTTCCGCATGCGTGCCGGATTCGAGAACTTTCCCCTCCCCCATCACCACGATCTTGTCGGCTTCCTTCACGGTCTGCAGGCGGTGCGCCACGACGATGACCGTCTTTTCCGAAAAGAGTTCGTGGAGCGCTTCGGTAACGGCCGCCTCTGAAAACGAGTCGAGCGCCGAGGTGGGTTCGTCCAATACCAGCACGCGCGGATTGCGCAAGAAGATGCGGGCGATAGCCAAACGCTGACGTTCGCCGCCCGACAACCGGATTCCCCGTTCGCCGATTTCAGTTTCCAAACCGTCCGGCATTTTCTCTACGAAGTCGCAGCGCGCGTGGCGGAGCGCGGTTTTCAATTCTTCTTCCGAAGTCTCGCGTTCCAGTCCGTAGCGGAGGTTCTCCCGAATGGTCCCGTCGAACACCGAAGGCTCCTGCGGAAGGTATCCGACGTGCGGAAAGTACGAATCGAGACGGAGCGACGCCACGTCCTGCCCGTCAGCCACGACCTTGCCCGAATCGGGAACCGAAATACCCAAAAGAAGCTTCACGATGGTGGATTTTCCCGCTCCGCTGCGACCGACGATGGCGGTCTTCTTTCCGCCTTCGAATTCGAGGGAAAGTTTGCGGAGGACGGCGTCCTTGCCTTCGGAATACGAGAACGTGACGGTTTCGAACGAGAGGTCGCCCTTTCCCGGAACGAACTCCGCCCCCTCGCGGTACCGGCGGAATTCATCCATGCCGTCGAGGTATTCGCGAAGTCGGCGGTAGTTGGTCTGTTCGTCGGCGAACGATTGGAAAGAATCCACCAAACCCTGGAAGTACTTGTCCAAAATCCCGAACGCGATCGACGCCGAAACTACGTCGCCCATCTGCGCCCTGCCGGTGATGACGAAGTACGCGAGTGTGAGCACGACCGTCATCTTGAGGAAATCCAAAAAGAACTGCGGGAACCGGTACAGCGGCATTCGGATATTAGCCAGCCTGTCGACGTTGGTTTCGATTTCGGATTCCCACCGGTTCAGGTGTTCGAGCTCGTCGGCGACCGCCCCGTACATGAAGACCGTCCGGCGTTCCATGATGGCGCGGACGAACGTGCGGGAACGTCATTCGAAGAGCTTGGTACGGTATTTGCGGAGCGGTTCGATTTTCCCTTGGAATCCGAGCATGAGCCAGGTCGTCACCAACACGTACGTACCGATGATGGGAAGGAGCCAAAGTTCGGTATACGCGAGATAGCAGAACACCGCGACGAACGCCGTGACGTCGAGCGGGAATTCGATGGCGAAAAGCCAAGCGATCTTCACCCACGATTGGATGCCCGTTTCGAAGAGTCCGATGGTCTTGCCCGTCGCTTCCGTTACGGAAACTTCCTTCCCGAGGTATTCGGTAAAGATTTGGCGTCGGGCTTCGCGCATCATGCGCGATTCGAGATGCGGCCAACCGGCTTTCTGCCAGATAGTGAAAATAAGGAGGAGGATCGACGCGCCGATGGCAAAAAATACGTGTTCACCGGTCGCGAGAACGTCCGAAAACGCCGCGCCCCTGGAGATGAGCGTGACGATTTTTCCCGTTTCGTTCGCGATGTAGATGGCGAGCGCGAGGATGGAAAGCCGAAACACGAGGTGCGCGGCGGCATGCTTGATATTCGGACGGACGGGGGCGTAGAACGCGAGGAATTCTTGCTTGGTAGGAAACATGGATGTATGGATTCGTTGGAAGGACTATACCGTTTTCTTCCGGTTTAACCAATCCGGGGCGGAATTTCCATCGTCTCACGAAAAAGAAAAACCCCCTGCATACGGAGGTTTTTCCAAGCGTGGCACAAGTACTAATTCGACGTCGCGAATCCGAGCGCGTGGGCTGCGGTTTCGAGATTGCCGACCGCGTCGGCCACCACGAAGTACGCCACGTAATTGGTCGCTGCCGCGAGTTCCGAGACGACGAACGAGTTCGCGCCTACGGAGACGGCTCAGGAACCTTTGACGGCTACGGTGCTACCGGATCCGTCCTGTCCGAGTTTCACTTGTGCCGGGGTCGGCACGGCCGATCCGCTCAGGGCCATTACGTAGTATCCGGTTCCCGATTCGCTTGAGACGAAGTTCACCGTAGTTCCCGAACTGGTCGTTCCCGTAAGGGAAATCGAAGAGACGGTCGGCGGTACGGTATCCGGAAGCGCCGGGGTGGTAAAGCTTACGGAAGCCGGGGTCGTCTGGAGATTATGCGCGGCGTCCTCCGTGACGAGATACGCCACGTAATTGGTCGCTGCCGCGAGTCCCGAGACGACGAACGAGTTCGCGCCCACGGAGACGGCTCAGCTTCCCTTAATCGCCGCACCGGTTCCCGACCCGTTTTGTCCGTTCATAACCTGAACCGACGAAGGTACCGGCGAGCCGCTTTGGACTACGACGTAGTATCCGGTTCCCGATTCGCTGGAAGAGAAATTCAACGTGGTTCCGGAGCCGGTCGTTCCGGAAACCGATACCGAGGAAAGTACCGGAGGAACGATATCCGCGCCGACCGCGAGGGTTCTGAAGTCGACCGCGAGCACGTCGGTCTGTTTCGTGCGGGCGGTATTTTCGGCGAAGAAGTAGATGACGTAGTCAGTCGTCGGGGAAAGCCCCGAAACCGTGAACGCGCCATTTCTTACCGCGATCGTTCCGGACGCCTTGACGGAGCCGGTCGACGACGTACCGTCCTGGCCGAGGCGGAGTTGGGCTGCCGAAGGAGCGGTGGTTCCGCTTTGGACTACGACGTAGTATCCGACGGTATTGTTACTGAGGCGGACGAACGTGCGGGCCGAATCCGAGGTGATTCAGAATACGCTCAACGCCGCGGATACAGCGTCGTTCGAGGCTGATCCGCCGGCGCCCGTGAGTTCGGCTATGCGCTGGTTCGCGCTGGCGATGAACATGTCGATCTGCGCGAGGAACGCCGCCTTGCGGTCGGGCTCCATTTGCGAATTCACGACGTTCGCGCGGACGCGTTCGAGGCGTGAAACCATGTTGAGCAGGAACTTCAAGTTCTTGACGTCGATCTGCCGGGCTACGGCTCAGACCCGGTGTTTTCCACGGTTGTCGTGGTTCTCTTCCTGACGCATACGGTCTTCTTCATGACCGCGTCCGCGGGAATCTTCGGATTCCGTCCTATCGCCGGAGCGCCCCTTGCCGGAATCCGCTAGCAAAGTTCACTGGTTCGAATCTTCGAACGAATACGCTCAAACGGTCGTGACGGCGTATGCGGCTACGACGAGCAACGTCGTCCCGGCCACCACGATAGCCGAACCGGAGATGAGCGCTTTTTCTTTATTGCTCATACAACGAAGGGTTAGTAGTAAACCCGTCATTGTAAGCCAATATCGGCACGGTCAATACCCTGAGGGCGAAGATTCTGCGAAGAATCGGCGAAGATTCCGTGAAGGATTTCGAACCTATTCGGCGCGCTTCGCGTCAACCAAGCCGGAAGCGGCGCGTTCTTCGTGAAGGCGGTCGTAGTATTCGTCGGAAACCCGCGCCATCACGCAATCGACGATGTGCGAAAGTTCTTCGAACGCTTCTTCCCCGGATATCCCCAGCCGTCCGGCCTGGTGTTTAAAAAAATTCCGGGCGTGGACGATCTGCTTGTCGAGGTTCACGCGTTTTTCGAAGGGCCGCTGGAGATGGAAAGCGATTTCCTCGAGCATGAATTTCTCCACTTCGGTCAAACTTTCCCGTTCGAACGCGAGGATGTCGGCAACGGCGGTGAGCATGCGGCGTTCGACGTTTTCGTCATGCCCGAAATCCGGCGTTCCGCGCAGGTATTTTTCCACTTCGTCGAAACCGAAGTACAGATTTCCGCCCGCGCTCATGAGGTATCCGGTTTCCTCATGGAAAACGAGGTTCGAGTGGAAAATCCCAATCCAGCCGATGAGGTTCGGAGACGGGTAATGCCGGGTTCCGGCATAGTATTTCTCGGTAGCCGAAATCATTTCCGGCAACGTTTCGAAGTTACGGTATCTCCCTTCCGAAATTCGGGAAACCGACACTTTTCGCATTTCTCCCGGCTCCATTTCCTCGTACGCGACGTCCCAAATCCGATCGCCTACTTGGATGAAATTCTGCAAATATTCGCGGCCGTCGACGGTCTTGTATCCGCCCCAGCGCTTAGCCACCACTCCGCCCTTTTCGATAAAATCGACGAGGTACGGAGCCTCTTCGTCCAAAATCCAATGGAAAATCCCGAGCGTCTTTTCAACGATCATCAGGCAGCAGCCATCCGGGTATCCGAAAAGCGGCGAAGCGTCCTTGTTTTCGAAATCCTTCTTGGTCGTTTCGGGATATTCGAACCAAAGCCGGGCTTGGGCCTCGGTCATTACGTCGTCCACGAAATTGCGCACTCGGCCGAACGAAACCGACAGCTCGTTTTCGTGCGGAGCCACGATTTCGTCGTAGAGGCGCTTCTGATCGGCAAAATCCCCGGTCGGTCCGGGGTGCAGCCGCGATTCGGCGGCGAACGGGGAATATGCTTCTCGTGCGGCGTTCTCTTCCATGGAATGTCCCGTTCGGATTACGGGAATATTTATACGTAAATATAATGAATTGTGAAGAGTTCCGCGAACGAAAACCCGGTTGTTCCGTTCAAGGAAAGTGATAAAGTGGACGCCTATCCGCTATTTCCCAGAGCATGGACGCATCAATCAAAAAGTCCGCGTATTCCGCGGCGGCGTTCTTCTTCACGTTCGTCTCGCTTTCGGGGGCGTACGCGGCGCTTTCGGCGGGATTGACGGCATCGGATCTCAAATCCGCGGGAAACCAGGTTTCCGTCGCTTCGTGGAACCGCATGGTGAACTCGATTCTCGAACTCGATACGAGAACGGCCACTCCGGTGGTCACGAAAATAAACGGAACGTTCGGTTCCGCGACGACCAATATCACCAACAATGCCTGGACGTACATCGGCGACACCATTACGCTGACACCGGGAAACTGGGTCGTGTATTACAATACGTTTTACGACCACGACGGCGTAACGCCTTTCACGTTCGCGACGTACGACCATCCGTACCTTTCGACCACTACGGCCATCGGGTGAGCGATTTCACAAGGCAATCTCTCGGCATGTACCCAGAACTACTGCCCCATAGTGGAAAATTTCCAAGTCAGCGTGGCGAGCACGTCGACGTTTTACGTACTGCACCTCATTAATAATTACGGAGGTTCGTACGTCCGCATCCGTGGCGGTTGGGGCAATTTCTATGCCATCAAAACGAATTAGGGCGCGATTTCCTCGAACTCTTCCCGCGTAACGGGGGTTATCGAAAGCCGGCTCCCTTTTTGGAGGAGTTTCATTCCGGAAAGCTTCGGGTTTTCGCGGATTTGCTGAAGCGAATAGACCTGTTGGATTTTTCTTTCGAACCGCACGTCGACGCAGAACCAAACGGGCTTCTCGCGGGTGGCGCGGGGTTCGAAATATTTGCCTTCCGCAAACTGGGTTTCGTCCGGATGGGCCTTTCAAACGACTCGGGCGATGCCTACGACGCCCGGAATTTTGCAGTTGGAATGGTAGAAAAGGACCCCGTCGCCTTCTTCCATTTCTTTCGACATGAAATTGCGCGCCTGGTAATTGCGGACTCAGAACCAAGAAGACCGTCCGTCTTTTTCGAGCTGGTCGATCGAGTATTCCGAGGGTTCGGACTTCATAAGCCAATAGCGCATGTTTCGAGGTTACGGATGGGCGGATTCTATGGAATTCAGCTGAAATTCAAAACGCCCCATCCTTTCGGACGGAGCGTTTTTGGTATTCTTGGTTGCGGGGGTGGGAATCTTTTCTCATTCCTTCGGAATTCGAAACGCCCTCGGCCGGACGTGCCATTCGAGGCACGTCCTATTCCGCTTCGCTGAATGCCTCACGTTCGATTCCCATGACTCCCATCGGAAATTCAAAAGTCCCAACCCTTGCGGGCTGGGACTTTTTGGAATTTCTGGTTGCGGGGGTGGGAATCGAACCTACGACCTCAAGGTTATGAGCCTTGCGAGCTACCACTGCTCTACCCCGCGATATACGCCTTAAGCGTGCGGCGAGTATATCCGTTTTTGGGGATACGCAAGCCTAAAGGAAAAATGGTGCCAATAGGTGGGATCGAACCACCGACCTCAGGGGTATGAATCCTGTGCTCTAACCAGCTGAGCTATATTGGCGTGCCGGGGAATTATAAGCGAAAACCCAAGGAGTCAAGCGCGGCCACGAATTTTCTCGAATAATCGGCGACCCGCCGCTATTTCACGATATAGAAAATCGTCTCCACGCCCCAGGACCTGGTCTGCGTCTCGCCCTGGATTCCGGTCGCCTGGAGTTCCGGCGGAATCGACGATAAGAGGAAAGTCGAATTGTTGAGGAAGTTGGGGTCTTCCCCAAGGGCGAAGTTCGCGCGGTATCCGCCCGACCACGCTTCAAGGGAAATCCCTTCGAAATTTTGGAATCCCGCGTCCGTCGAATACGCGTAACCGTGGAGTTTCTTGTCGTTTTCGCAGTAGTAGACGGAAACGTCGGACGAATAGTCGAAATCGATGAGTCCACCGTCCTGCCCGTACGCGTAGCCTCCGAGGGCGTACCCGTACCCGGAAGCGCACTTCGTCGTGGACGCCACGAATCGCACGTTGTCGCTCGGGTTCGAACTCCAATCGAGCTTGAAGAATCCGAGCTGGGTATCGTAGTAGTATCCCCGCAGGTAATTGCCGAACACGGTCTGGTCGCTGTCCTTGTTCACGTATTCGACCATGCCGGTGGCGGTACCGTCGGCGGAAGTCCCGCCCGTACCTACCATGATCACCGATCCGTTCGATCCGTTTCCCGTCGCCGATTGCGGAGCGACGGACGAAAACGAATCGGATGCGAACGTGGGGGCGGCGAACGCGAAAAACGCCCCCACGAGAAGGGTTGACGCTACGCTTCGGAATATGCTTCCGGCATTACGCATCGGACGGTGGAAAAGTGCCTGGATCGTCGTTCATTTCACCATTTCGTGCCGTTTTTGTCAAAACGGCGGCTATTTCGACGGGAGATTCTTACACAGCATCTGGATGGCTTCGGGGCTGAGCGACGACGGATTCGCGACTCCGTTCGCCACGGCTTGTTTCGCGTTGGTTTTCCGAACCGCCGCACCTCCGGCGACGCCCTGCTCGCCAAGCATGTCCGCCTGGATTTTTTTCGTCAGGGACAGCGTCATGCGCTCCACGACGGGAGTGAGGAACGATTCGAATTTCGTCTGCGCGGTATTGATGAGCGCCTCCTTCTTGGCGGCGTTTTCGGGGAGTCCGTAAAAATGGTAGCCGTAGACTACGGCACCGATGAGAAAAAGCCGTATGAAGAGAGAAAGCCTTCGGGAACGCCTGTCGGCTTTGAGCATCCGGTAGATCGCTTCGGTACGATCGCCGTCGTCGGAATCGAAAAACATGGTGGTTGGGGTTTGCCGAAGGGTATCACAGCGCGCGTTTTTGTCAAACCGCCCCCTTCCCTTCCAAATGGGACGAACCCTTTGCAATCCTCGAAATCCGCCGTATCATTGCCGCATGCAAAAGTCACGAACCGGCACGGCCGCGACATTCTCGGACAGGCGGGGCGAAACCCTTGCGGCGGTCATCGTCGGCACCGTCGTGCTCTGACTGGCCGTTTCGGGCATCGCGGTCATCCTTTCGAGCAATTCGACGCTTCAGACAGAATACGACCGCAATAACCGGCTGTTCCTCCTTCAGAACAATTCCGAATCCGTAGTACGCAGGGTGGATACCTCAGGCATCGCCGAAGGCGAAGTGTTCTTCATCAGAAAAGACGAAGCCTCGAAAACCTTTCTCGTCCTTACCGGCGCCGAAAACGCCGACGAACGCTACGTGAACGCCTACGGGGCGTGGGTGAACACCGGTACGACCACCGATACCGTCTACGCTCGATCGTTCCTCATGGAGAAAAAGGATCCTACCATCGGAAACGGAGGACAGGTCATCCGGGCCGGAGTCAAAGAGCTTATAAGAAAGTAATCCGAACATGAAAATCCCCCGGTTTCCCCGGGGGATTTTCATTATTTGGCGAGACAGACCGCATAGGCGGTACCGGTCACCCATTGGGCAACTCCTCAACACGACCATGCCGAAGTCGTGACGCTCGTGATGGAACTGCTGTTGCATCCTCATCAGGTCAATACTTCCGTAGAAGAATTGCACGAGGCGGAAAAGTTATTGCATTCGCCACCGCCGGTATCCATGCAATTGGCCGTCACGACTCTCGTCGAATGCGCCGTTCCGGCGGTCGGAGTAGCCCAAGCGGCCAAACCACTCGCGTCGGAGGTGAGCACTTTGCCCGCACCCGCGCCCGTAGGCATTCGGAATCCGATAACGTTGGCGGTACCCGTCACGTCGAGTTTGTACGCGGGAGCGTTCGTGCCGATTCCGACGTTGCCGGTACTGATTCTCATGACTTCGCCGTTGTTGCTGAAGAAGGCCATGACTCCGTTCGCGGATCAGCTTCCCGGACTGAAAATCCCCGTATCGCCGTCCGAACCGAACGCGTATCCGACCGTCGAGGAATCTCAAGCGTTCGGCGCCCCCTGGTAAGCATGGAAGGCGTACGCGGTGGCAACGCCTCATACTTCCAATTTCTGTGTCGGATTGAGCACTCCGACGCCGACGTTTCCTCCGGATCCGAAACCGTAATTGAGGATGAGATTGGCGGTTGAATTGTAATTGATATGCAACGGGCTCGAATTCCCCACCCTTTCTATTTGGTTGGAATCGATCGCGATTCCGTCAGTCGAAGACGCTCAAACGAAAAGCGGGATTCAGGCGACGTTCGGCGTCGTGGTACTCGAATTCGCGTTTCCGGCGGCCTGCACGTCGAGACGGGCGGAAGGCGTGGCCGTACCGATTCCGACGTCGCCCGACCGTACGCTCATCGTATTCACGTTGTTGGAATACACGTCGAGCAGTCCGTCGCCCGCCCAATTGAGACCGGTATCCGAATCCCCTACCGCGAACTTGATCGTAGGCGCGGTCGTTCAGATGCCGAGGTTGCCCGTGCCGGTGAAATATGAGTTCGTCGGACCGACGGTGAGCGTATTCGAATAGCTGACGGGGGTTCAAGGAACGCCTATCGGTGCCGTGGCAAGCGTTATGGATCCGTCCATCTGATCCATGTTGAGCGTAATGGTAGCGGCTCATCCGTTGTTTTCATTGGGCGACTTGGCGTATACCAGTCCCGTGCCGGATTGAACGTACGAACCTCATCGAAGATTGAGGTTTCCGCCTCCGTCGTTCCAGCTCAACCGCTTATGCCCGCCGTCGTCGAGGATGATGCCGCCGGCTCCGCCCGTAAGCCTGAGGGCCCCTGTCGATGCGGATTGGCTGGTAGGATCGGTGAAAGTCGCCGAATACGCCTTGGTATCGCCGAGAACCTCGAATTTCGCGGAAGGAGTGGATATTCCGATTCCGACGTTTCCGGAAGCGTCGATCCTCATGCGTTCGGCGTTTCCGGTCAAGAATGCCAAAGCTCGCGAGGTTCCGGTCCCGGCATTCACGTTTCCAAGCCAGGTTACCTGGGAGGAAGGATCTACGCGGAGTTCGAACCGGTCGTAGTTCGTCCAAGGATCGGTGCCCGACTTCGGAACGAAGAACGCGTATCCGTTGGAATCTCCGGCTACGATGCCTCAATTGACGTCGAGCGAAGAGCGCGGAGAAGCGGTGTTGATTCCGATTCCCGTGCCGTTGATTCTCAATTTCTCGGAGTTGTTGGAATAGAAAGCGAGCTGACCTGCGGAATTTCCCGAACCCGGAGCGAAAAGTCAGGTATCGCCGTCAGTACCGAACGAAAATCCGTTCGTGGAATCGTCTATCGCGTCGGGCGCGCCTTGCTTGGAAGAAAAAACTCCGGCTTTCACCTTGCCTTCGACGTGGAGTTTCGCTTGGGGATTCGACGTTCCGATTCCGACGTTTTCGGAAGCGTTGGTGAGGTAGGTTCCGCTCAGGGTGTTGGTCCATGCCGTAAATCCCGCCCCGTCGAAATACGTCGGCTTGATTTTGCCGAACTTGCTGGAATCGTACCCGACGTCCGAGGAATTCCAGAACATGTTCGCGAGCAGGAAACCGATGTTCCCCTTGGGATTCGCCACGCCGGTCGGAAGGGTCGGATTGGAAGTCTGGATGGAAGTGATGGCCTCGGGAACGGTAAGCGCCGAAACGGGTTGGACGACCGCGGAAAGCGCGACCGCCAAAGACGTGAAGGCGGCGAGCGTTTTCAATTGGTGGGCTTTCATGGGAAAGGCGTGAATTCGAATTTGTGGGATTTTGCCACAAAAAGCCCTCCAACTCAAGCCCATATTGAAAAATCGGGACGTCGGCGCTGGCGTTTTCAAAAGGCTCGGATATCATCACCGGGTATCCCCTATCAGAAGCAATATGCAGATCCAGCTCGACGCGAAGAAGATCGCCGTCACCGGCTACGTGGCGCTCTCCGCCCTCTACATCGCGTACACCGTGGCCATCGACTTCCGCGACGGACTTCTCCGCAACGCGTACGAAACCGGCCGTACCGAAACCGTGAACGCCCTCATCGCCAAGGCGACCGATGGAAAATGCGAAGCCTTCAACGTGTTCTCCGGCGAAAAGAAGGTCGATCTCGTGAACGTCGCATGTTTGCAGAAATCCGCCGCGACGGCGGAAGGGACTAAACCGGCAGCGTCGTCCGAATAGGACATTTGAAAAAACCCCGGGGCTGAGTTTGCCTCGAAAAACCCTCGAATTTCAGTCGAGGGTTTTTCTTGTTGGCTAGCCCTTACATTTAAAATTTAAGAATTTCTTAAGATTTCTGCGAAGATTTAAACATGCATTTGAAAATTAATGAATTCAACAGTACGATTTCGAAGTCTTTCGGGACGAATCCGTTATGTGAGCCGTTACCATTATATCGTAAGCCAGCAACCCATGGCATTTACGTCAAAACCTCACAAGAAGGCGAATTTATCTCAATTTTTGAAAGCCGTCGCATCCATTATGGTGTTGTCGGCTTTTTTCTTGCAAGTGGGAATCCAGGGAATTCTCACGATTAATTTTTCGCCTACGATAGTCGTGGCTGACGGATCCCCTGCCGCACTCTTCCTCGAGGGCGTCTCCGGAGGAGTAATAAGTCCTGACGGCAAGAATTACCTGTACCGCCGCAGCGGGGACGACGCGCTGTACCGGAAGGCCGTATCCGGAGGAACCGAACACACGCTCGTCGCCGACACGAGGTCTTCCGACGAGATATGTCCGGATACGATGATGTCCTGTCACCGGTTCTCATACGAAATTTCTCCGGACGGGAAGAAATTCTTCTACACCAACCGGAACGACGGTTTCAAGGTCTACGTGAAATGAATCGACGAACAGGGCGACGGCGTTTGGTTTTCCGACGCGACGAACGGATGGAACCGTCCGCTCACCATAACCCCGGACAACCTGTACGCCTTCTACGTCGGCCTAGACGGGAACACGTACAGGAAGGAAATCGGATCGCCCCTTTCGCAATTCTCACTCGTTTCCTCTACTCCGGGGAACGGCGCGACCGGAATCCCGACGAACGGCGTGTTCGGATTGGATTTTTCCAAAGCGGTCGACCAATCCACCGTTCCTGGGAACATCGTCTTAGGAAAATCGGGAGTTCCGGTCGACACGGCGGCGATTTCCTATTCGGGCGGGATCGTCACTTTCCACGCGGTAGCGCCGCTCGATAAGAATTCTCGTTATTCCATATCCGTCCATTCTGGACTGAAGAGTGTGGACGGCGACGTCTTCGGCACGGACTGGAGTTCCTCGTTCACTACCGGCGACGCGCCGGGCATCCCGAACGATTCGGCGATCATCTGGTCCACGGGTCTCGCGCCGAGCTGTTCCACCTACGGGTACGTAGCTTCCCATCCGGAATGCTCCGTGCTCAATTTGGTAACGGTCGATTCGAACAACGCCGTCGTGTACGACGGGGTCAGTACGGCCGGCTCCCCGGTGGGCGACCCGGTAACCCTCTCGACGGGGGAATTCTCCTATTCGAACGCCCTGCTCCACGTACGCGGGGACGGGCCGGAATTCTCGCTTACGGTTTCATACCGGTCGCAGGCGTATGCCAACGGGCCGGTGGGCGTGAACTGGGACCACGGCTACCACGTTTACCTCCGCGAAAACGCCGACGGCTCCGTCACCTACTTCGACGGAAAATCGGGAGCGTACACGTTCGAAAAGGACGCTTCCGGGAATTTCTCCGAAATCAAAAGCCTCCGCGCGACGCTCGCCAAGGCCGATGCCGGAAATTACGAAATCGGCTTCGCCGACAAGACGTCCTACGCGTTCGACGGCAACTTCCGCCTTTCCTCCATCCGCGACAAGGAGGGCAAATCCCTTTCGTTCGCCTATTCGGAAGATGGGAAGCTCGCTTTCGCCACCGACGCGCTCGGCAGGACGTTTTCGTACGCTTACGGATCCGGATCGCGTCTCGAAAGCGTCACGGGGCCGGACGGGAACTCCGTCTCGTTCGCCTACTATTCGAACTCCGACCAGGGCGGCGGCGAAGGCGACCTGAAATCCGCCACCATGCGGAACGGCGGATCGGAAAGGTCGGTATCGTTCACTTACCAAAAGGACGCGACGAGCGAAACCCTGTCGCATAACCTCCTCACCCTCACCGACTCCAACGGCAACGCCTACGTGACGAACGCTTACGACGCGGACGACCGGGTGGTTTCCCAGAAGTACGGGAACGGCACCCTCTCGTATTCTTACGAAACCGTCGGCGGAACCGGAAACGACCGGAACCGCATAACCAAGACGACCGTCACCAACAAGCGCGGTTTCAAATCGGAATTCTCCTACGACGAAAAAGGCAATGCCGTCGCGAAGAAGCTCTACGGAACTGACGGAACGCTCTCGCACTCCTATTCTTACGATTCGGACGGACGCGTTTCTTCCGAAACGAAACCTCTCGGCAACGGTACCTCGTACCGCTACGACGAAGAAGGAAGACTCGTCGAAAAGCGGCTGAAAGCCAAAATGGACGCGGCCGACGACGATTCCTCGGACGTCGTCGCGAAATACGGATACGACACCCCTTTCCCCACTCCGACGAAAATCACCGACCCGGAAGGCAACGTTACCGCCGTGGTTCTCGACGGCAAGGGCAACGTAATCGCCATTTCGAAACTCGGCGTGAAGCGCGCCGACGGCAGCGCGTACGACGCGGTGGCTCGGTTCGAATACGGCACGGACGGACGCCTCGCCAAGGAGACCGACCCGGAAGGCAATACCGTGGAGTTTGCGTACTCGGGCGGACTGCTCGCGAAGACCGTGAAGTGAACGGGCAATGAGGCCGTGACGGAATCCTATTCCTACGACGCCCGCGGCAACGTGACGGACGCGACCGACGGAGAGGGGAATGTCCGAAAACTCGACTACGACGCCTTCGACCGGCTCGTCCGGTCGACTACCGAGGAAGGCGTGGCGCGGGAATATTCCTACGACGCGAACAACAACCGCACCGGCGAGAAGGACGCGATCGCGAATGGAAAAACCGCGGAAACGTCGTATTCCTACGACGTCCTCGACCAATTGGTCGGAACGTCTTCGGGAGACGGGACTTCCGAGAGGAAGACCGTAATCTCGCGCGACGCGAACGGGAACGTGGTTTCAGAAGTCGCCGCGAACGGACTCAAGACCCGCTATTCCTACGACGCCTTCGACCGGCCGGTGGAAAAGAGGATCGTGGCCGACCCGGCCGACGCGTCGAAGGATCTCGTAACGAAGTACGCCTACGACGGTAACGGGAACGTGGTTTCCGTTACCGTCCCCAATGGCGGCGTGACGGAAATCGGTTACGACGCCTTCGGACGGACGGCCTCAGCAACCGACGCGCTCGGGAACGTTACGGCGTATTCGTACGACAGGAACGGCAACGCGATAACTGCCGAAACGCGGGACGCGGACGGAAAGGCCGTCGCGAAGACCGAAAAATCCTATGACGCGAACGGGGACGTCCTGACGGCGAAGTCCGGATTCGGAACCGTTACGGCGACCGCGTCCTACTCGTACGACGGGAACGGCCGGCCCGTTTCCATAAAGGACGCGCTCGGGAACGTCACTTCGTTTTCGTACGACTCGCTCGGAAGGAAGGAGTCCGCCACCGACGCGCTCGGGAACGTTACGGCGTACTCGTACGACCGACGCGGTTTGCTAACCGGAAAAACCGTCCGCGGAAAGGACGGAAGATCGGTTTCCTTCTCGTATTCCTACGACCGCGACGGGCGCCTAACCGAAACCGCGGACGCGCTCGGGAACGCGGCCAAGTACGCGTACGATTCGCTCGGTCGCGTCACGAAGAAGACCGACGCGCTCGGGAACGCGACCGACTACTCCTACGACCCGTTCGGAAACCCGGTTTCCGAAACCTCGTACGTAAACGGTAAAGCGCTCGTTACGAAATACGAATACAATTCTTTGAACCGCCGCACCAAGCTCACCGAACCGGACGGCAATGCCACGGCATATTCGTACGACGCCTTCGGGCGGCTAAAGACCGAAACGTACGCCGACGGTTCAAAGACCGGATACGAATACGATTCGGCGGGCAACGTTACTAAAAAGACCGACGCCAACGGCACGGTCGTGACGAACGCGTACGACGCGCTCGGAAGGCTCGTTTCGCGCAGGGTCTCCCCGGGTACGGAAGTCGCGGCTACCGGCGACGAAACCTACTCGTACGACGCGCTCGGAAGGCTCGTAAGGGCATCGGAAGCCGGCGGAAGCGTCCTCACGTTCTCCTACGACGCGCTCGGACGCCTAACGGGAGAAACGCAGGACGGCAAAGCCGTATCCTATTCCTACGACGCCGCGTGAAACCTTGCCGGAATTACGTACCCGTCCGGAAAGAAAGCCTCGCGATCATACGACGCGCTCGGACGTCTTTCCAGCGTTTCCTTCGATGGAAAACCGGTCGCCTCGTACGGCCTCGGATCGTTTACGGTAGATTCGCTCGCGCTCGGCGACGGGTCGCGGACGGAATACTCGTACGACGCCGCCCTCCGGTTGGCGGGGATTTCCTCCGGAGTTTCCGGAGCGTCGCTCCAATATTCGTACGACGCGGTCGGGAACGTCCTTTCCGACGGGACGAACGCCTACTCTTACGACCCGCTCGGACGCCTCACGGGAACCGACCGGGGCGACGGCATCGGCCGCAAAGCCGACCGTTCGCGCGGCGAAAAACTCGAAACGGCCTACTCGTACGACGGGAACGGGAACCGGGACGCGGTGGAACAGACGTTCTCGAAAACGAACAAGAAGGGCGTAGAGAAGGAAAAGACCCGCGTGGCCGACTATTCGGCGAACGCCCTCGACCAGTACTCGGGAGTCGCCTTCTACCTTTCCGGAAGTTCCGATTCCAGACGCGACGACGGGCACGGAAAGAAAACGACCTCGTTCCGGTATGATAAAAACGGAAACCTCGTCGACGACGGGAACCGGGAATACTCGTACGACTACCGGAACCGCCTGACGAAGGTCGAAAGTTACGGGACTGAAAAAGGCGACAAGGTGAAGAAGATCGAAACGCTGTCGGAATTCCGCTACGACCCCCTCGGCCGCCGCACTGAAAAAATTTCGTACGACGACGGACGGAAGGATTCCGCGACCCGCTACCTCTACGCAGGACAGGACGCGTTGGAAGAGGACGATTATCCCCTGGAAGGCAAACGGGAAACCCTTTCCGCTACGAGGGAGTACGTTTACGGCAACGGAACGGACGACGCCCTCGCCGCCTACGCTTCCAAACCGGGCGCGAAGGGGCGGACGACGGCGTACTTCTACCATAAGGACCGACTCGGAAGCGTCGCCGCGGTTACCGACGCCCGCGGAAAGGCCGTCGCGCGCTACGCGTACGACGAGTTCGGCCGGACGTTCTCGAAGAACCCCGCGGGAGAAGTTACCGCCCTCCTGCCGTCGCCCATCGGCGACTCGCGCCTCTACACGGGACGCGAGTACGACCGAGAAACCGGGCTCTATTACTACCGTGCCCGCTACTATTCCGCGGATCTCGGAAGGTTCCTTTCCCGCGACCCGATCGGCACCGCCGACCAAATCAACCCGTACGCCTACGTGGCGAACAATCCGTTGAAGTACGTGGATTCGATGGGGATGGAGAAAATAGTACTCGCAATATATGAGACCGCAGAAATTTATAAACGACTACTGAATGAGCCTCTTTGAGATGTAAGCATGCGTTCTGTTGATTTTATATATTGGAATTTAACCAAAACCGAAGAGACGCTCTATGAAAGTTTTAAGATAAGCGATTTGCCCAAAGTTCGAGAGAATGAAAATCTTGCATCCAGCAATCCTGACTACAACTCGGCAATAGATGCCACCATGAATGATCAGATTTATAAAGATAATTTTCAGATATACTGAAGCAGCATGTTCTCGACGCTTGGGTGGGATGTCCAAAATAATAATTATGCGGATGCCATTAGGCATAGCTATTTCAATGCGCTAAACGCAAAGGATTTCTGAACTGCCATTGCCAAGCAAATGGGCGATGCGCACGAACTCTTCGATAATAATATTGGGCATACCGTAATTGTTGATCTCTTCAATAATTCCATATGAAGGAGCATAGCGTTTGAAAACTATGGTGCTTCAGACCAAGTGTTGATGGGTAAGATTATCGAAAATAGGAATCGCCTAGTGTACTGATATGGGGATGCCAAAACCGGCCAATGGACCGGAAACGCTCTATATAAAATGGTGACCGAAGCCGTTAAAGACAAAGTTCAAGCAGATTTGGGCGAAAGTATCGCAGATTTTCTTTTTAGATAATATGGGCAAAATGACGAAAAACTTCACGATTGCGATCATCTCAGTTCTCGTTGGGTATTCGGCCCTCTCGATTGTGCTCGTTGAATACCTCGTACTCAACAACAGAATGCTCGGATACTATTGATCGGATGTGATACATTCACCGCAACTGTATTTGAATACGGACGACGGGTACAAAGTGGCGTTATACCAACCCGATAGCGACACTTCGTATTGAAGCGGCATCATGGTCGAGTACTCCAATAAATTCCTTTTTTCATTAGATCCGCAAGCCAGCGCGGAAGAATACTTTTTCAGATACCTCCCTTCTGAAAAACCCATCATGGACAAACCATTGCTTCTTACGGTTCGGAGTATCAAAAGATTCGAGGACATCGATTCATACCGTTCTGCTTTTTCCTGAACGATTTCGAATATGACGTCCGAGTTTTGATCCCCGAAGAATTTCAGGACATTCCTTGGTCCCGTCTATTCTTGGAGAAAATGAGATGAGCTTATGGAAATCGCAGGCAACGACAAGAATTTACTGACGATTTGGCTATCGGACGCACGGATAATGGACAACCACGGTGGCATCGCCACCTTAATTCCCAAA
>JBAQKV010000051.1:0-22219 GCA_049301335.1 Patescibacteria group bacterium | reverse complement strand
GTTCTCTTCCATCCCTTTCCGGATTTTGAAAGCGTTGTCTATCCCGCTGCCCACGAAAACCACCACTCCCGTCATGATGATGGCGGAAACGGTGATGCCGATGAGGAGTTCGGCGAAAGTGAACGCTCGAGCGCCGCGCATGTTAGCGGATGGCGGCCAAGATCTTTTCGGTGATCGTTTCCTTCGGGAAGATCGCGCCGTTTTCCTCGCATTCCAGAACTTTCCAGTTGGTGAAGCGGGACGCGACGTAGAGCGCGATTTCGGAAGTCTTGCGGAGGAAGTTGAGGTTGGCTTCGTGGATGTCCTTGTTGCCGCCGCCCTTGATGTAGTCGCGCTGTTCTTTCATGGCGATGAGCCGGGCGGAAGTTTCTACCGAAATCTTCAAAAAGACCACCGTGTCCGGTTTGGGGATTCCGAAAATGCGGAATTCGAGGTCGTACACCCAGTCGAGGAACGCGTCGATTTTCGGAAAGGAGTCGAGCTTGGACGCCTGGAAAATCATGTTGGAGCTCGCGTAGCGGTTGGCGAGGACGTAGTCGTTTTCCGCGATGGCGGCGAGGGCTTCCTGCTTGGCGTCGAAACGGTCGATGGCGTAGAAGGTCGAGGCGAGTTCCGGCCCGATCTGGTCGAGCGTGCCGTATTCGCCGTTCAGATATTTGGAAACCATGAACCCGGACTGGTGTTTGTACCGCGGAAAATCGAGGACGGCGACCTTCTTTCCTTCCGTCCGGAGGCGTTCGGCGACGAGCTCGACCTGGGTGCCTTTTCCAGAGCCGTCGATGCCTTCGAATACGACGAATTTCGCGTGGTTCATGGGTGGGTTTTCGGTAAGGGTAACGCGGGGTATTGTACCGTCTTTTTTATTTGGTCAAACATACGAAATCCGGTCTTGCAAAAATCCCCGGTATCCCTATACTGCAAGCCGAAAAGTCGGTAATTTTCTTTCATGTCCGAAAACCTCGAAAACCTCCCCGAAGAAATCCCTTCGGAAGAGACCCAAGTTGCCCTTCCCGTTTCCACCGCCATCAGCTACGAAGGCGACGCCGACCGCTCGATCGTCGAAGAAATGGAGACCTGTTATCTCGACTACGCGATGTCCGTCATCGTCTCGCGCGCCCTTCCGGACGTCCGCGACGGTTTCAAGCCGGTGCACCGCCGCATCCTCTACGTCCTCCACGAAAACGGCCTGCGTCCGGGCGCCAAGTACCGCAAGTCCGCGACCATTGTCGGTGACGTCCTCGGTAAGTACCACCCGCACGGCGACTCGGCAGTCTACGACTCCATGGTCCGCATGGCGCAGGACTTCTCGCTCCGCTACCCGCTCGTCGACGGCCAGGGAAACTTCGGCTCGATGGACGGCGACGGCGCCGCTGCCTACCGCTACACGGAAGCCAAAATGACCCGGTACTCCGAACTCATGCTCGGGGATATCGAAAAGAACACCGTCGACTTCCGTCCGAACTACGACGCCTCCCGTGAGGAACCGTCCGTTCTCCCGACCCGCTTCCCCAATCTCCTCTGTAACGGGGTCATGGGTATCGCGGTAGGTATGGCGACCAACATCCCGCCGCACAACCTCAACGAAGTCGTCGACGCGATCCTCTACATGCTGGGGCACGAGAATCCGCACGAAATCACCGTGGACGACCTCCTCGAGTTCATCAAGGGTCCGGATTTCCCGACCGGAGGCATCGTGTACGACCGCAAGGCCATCGCCGCGGCGTACGCTTCCGGACGCGGTTCCGTCATCATGCGCGGACGTGCCGAAATCGACGAGCTCAAGAGTGGCAAACGCGCGATCATCATCACGGAAATCCCGTACCAGGTCAACAAGAAGACCCTCATCGAAAAGATCGCCGAACTCGTCACCGAAAAGATCGTCGTCGGCATCAGCGACCTCCGCGACGAATCCAAGGGCCTCGGGGACATCCGCATCGTCATCGAAATGAAGAAGGACGCCTTCCCGAAGAAGATCCTCAACCAGCTCTACAAGCTCACTCCGCTCCAGACGAGCTTCGGCTACAACATGATCGCCCTCACTGAGCGCGGCATGCAGCCCAAGCTGTTCAACCTCGTCGAAATCATTTCAGAGTTCATCGCGCACCGCCGCGAAGTGGTCACCCGCCGTACCCAGTACGAACTCGGCATCGCCGAAGCCCGCGCCCACATCCTCGAAGGCCTCAAGATCGCGCTCGACAACATCGACGCCGTCATCAAGACCATCAAGGGTTCCGCGACCAAGGACGAAGCCAGGACCAACCTCATGGTGCAGTTCGGGCTTTCCGAAAAGCAGTCCGACGCGATTCTCGAAATGCAGCTCCAGCGCCTCGCCGGCCTCGAGCGTAAGAAGATCGAGGACGAACTCGCCGAAAAACTCCTCCTCATCGCCGACCTCCGCGACATCCTCGCGAAGCCGGCACGCGTAACCGCCATCGTTTCCGACGAACTCGTCGAAATGCGCGACAAGTTCGGCGACGAACGCCGTACCGAGGTCCAGGCCGGAGGCGTGGGCGAATGGTCCCCGAAGGATACCATCCCGAACGAGGACGTGGTCATCACCCTCTCCAAGAACTCCTACGTCAAGCGTATCAAATCCTCCGCGTTCCGCACCCAGCGCCGCGGCGGGAAGGGCGTTACGACCACGGTCAAGGACGAAGACGAGGTAAAGCTCCTCCTTTCCACTAGGAACCACAACGACCTGTTGTTCTTCACGAATACCGGTCGCGTATTCCGCCTTCCGGCTTACGAAATTCCGGAAGCGCAGCGCACCAACAAGGGCCAGCCGATCGTGAACTTCATCGGTCTCCTCAAGGACGAAGAAGTCACCGCCATCCTCGACGCGACCAACATGCAGGGCAAACACTACGCCCTCATCTCGAAGAAGGCTATCGTAAAGCGCATCGACGTCGAAGACACCGCCAACATCCGCTCTTCCGGCCTCATCGTCATGAAGCCGAAGGAGGACGACGAACTCGCGTTCGTCCGCACCACTTCCGGTACGGATAACATGCTCCTCGTATCGAGGCACGGTAAGGCGATCCAGTTCAACGAGGACGACGTCCGCGTCATGGGCCGCGCCGCTGCGGGCGTCCGTGGCATGAAGATCGCCGAAGACGACGGGCTCATCGAAGCCGACATCGTTTCCGAAAACGCCAAGTTCGTCTTCTCCGTCACCGAAACCGGCATGGGCAAGATCACGAGCGTCGACGAATACCGCGAGCAGGGCCGCGGAGGCTCGGGCGTCAAGGTCGGTGCGGTTACCGGCAAGACCGGCGACATCATCGGCGTCGCGCTCCTCTCCGAGGAAATCCGCAAGGAAGGCGAAGTCATGCTCATCTCCCGCGACGGGCAGACCGTCCGTGTGCCGCTCTCGGGCGTTCGCGTAACGAGCCGCGTGACCCAGGGAATCATCCTCGCCAAGCTCAAGAACAAGAACGACGCGTTTACGGGCATGGCCATCATGAAGGCCGGAGCCGACGAAGAAGAAATTCCGGGAGTAGGTGCCGAAGGCGCTGAAAACGGATCGCTTCCGGTAGACGAATAGTATCGGACAAAAGAAACCCCCGCTCGAAAGCGGGGGTTTTGATTACCCAGCCATCGCCGCTTCCACGAATCCCATGAAGAGCGGGTGCGGAGCGGTGGGGCGGGATTTGAATTCCGGATGCGCCTGGGTGGCCACCATGAACGGGTGGTCGCGGAGTTCCACGATTTCGGCGAGGAGTCCGTCCGGGGACGTGGCGGAAACGACGAATCCTTTTTCTTCCATGCGCGCGCGGTATTCCGGGTCGAATTCGAAACGGTGGCGGTGGCGTTCGGTCGTTTCGGTGGAGCCGTAGAGTTTTTCGGCGACCGAACCTTGGCGGATGGAACACGGATACGTTCCGAGACGCATCGTGCCGCCCTTTTTCTGGACGCTCTTCTGCGTTTCCATGATGCGAACGACGTTGTGCGCGCCCTCGGGGGCGAACTCCTCGCTATTGGCATCGGAGATGCCGAGCACGTTGCGGGCGAATTCCATCGCCATGATTTGCGAACCGAGACAGACGCCCAGGTACGGAACCTTATTCTCGCGGGCGAATTTCGCGGCGAGGATCATCCCTTCGATTCCGCGGTTGCCGAATCCTCCGGGTACGCAGATGCCGTGCATGCCTTCGAGGAGCGATACGCCCTTCGTTTCCACGTCGGTGGCGTCGACGAATTCGAGCTTCACCTTGCGACGGTGCGCGTATCCGGCGGTACGGAGACCTTCGTTGAGCGAAAAGTAGGCGTCTTCGAGGTCGTTGTACTTGCCGACCATCGCGATTTTCAAAACGTCCTTCGATTCTTCGATGTCCTCCATGAGGCGTTCCCATTTGGAAAGGTCGCAGCCGTCGTTCTTCAAGCCGAGGGCGTCGGCGATCTTCTTGGAAAGTCCGAACCCTTCGAACTCGAGCGGAACGCGGTAGATCGAATCGGCCGTCGGGACGGGAATTACGCGTTCGTTACGGATTCCGCAGCCCCGGGCGGTCTTCTCGAGAATTTCCGCGGGAATGGCGTCGTCGGCGCGCATGAAGAGGAAATCCGGTGAAATGCCGTATCCCATGAGCGTGCGTACGGAATGCTGGGTCGGTTTGGTCTTGAGTTCCTTGCTCGCGCCGAGGAATGGGAGGAGCGTCACGTGGAGGAAAATGACGTTCTCGCGTCCGAGGTCGAGCTGGAGCTGGCGGGCGGATTCGAGAAGGTATTCGTTTTCCATGTCGCCCACGGTCCCGCCGATTTCCACGATGGAGACGTCGGTGCCGGAAGTCTCCGCTCCCACGCGGATCTTCTCCTTTACCAAGTCGGTGAGGTGGGGGACGATCTGTACCGTTCCGCCCAAGTATTTCCCGTCGCGTTCGCGGGAGAGGATTTCTTCGTAGAGCTTGCCGGAGGTGAACGACGAGAAGCGGTTGAGGTCGGTATCGAGGAAGCGTTCGTAGTGCCCGAGGTCGAGGTCGGTTTCGGCACCGTCTTCGGTTACGAACACTTCGCCGTGCTGGAACGGGCTCATGGTTCCCGGGTCGACGTTGAGGTACCCGTCGAACTTCTGACAGAACACCCGGTACCCCATGCCTTTGAGAATCGCGCCTACCGAGGCGGCGACGATGCCTTTTCCGATTCCGGAGAGCACTCAACCGGTAACGAAGATGACTTTCATGGAGTGGGGGGTTAGGTTTTCGCCGAGGTACGAAAAAAGGGTCGGTGAGACCCTTTCGTTATTTCGCGTTTTCGAGATTTCGGTTCGGCGTTTTCATGTTCGAGAGCGTATCCGAAATCCGGTTTTTGCAAAGGGATTTTCGTTCGTATTTCGCTTGCCGTCTCCATTTCCGCTTGCGTAGCGCTTTCTCCGCGTAGAATGCGGACGTAACCTTTCGTCCCATGCACCCGGATTCCATAGCGCTCCTGCGCAAACTCGCCGTTTTCACGCTCTTCGCGCTGGGGCTTTTCCTCGTCTACCAGCTCCTCCACATCGTCGCCATCATCGCGTTCGCAGCCTTTCTTACCGCGCTTTTCACTCCCGCGATCGCGACGTTCGAAAAATGGAAAATTCCGGATTTCGTCGCCGTCATCTTCATCTACTTCGGCATTTTCGTCCTCGCGGCGAGCGTCTTCGCGACCACGTTGCCTATTTTCGCCACGCAGATCGTCGCGCTCTTCTCGACCATCTCCTCTTTCGCCGACCGCCTCGCCGCGGAATACGCCGCCGGGGGAGTGGGGGCCTTGGGGTTGCCCGATTTCCTCGTTCCGCTCGTTTCGCTCGTCGACCCGTCTTCCATCCTCTCTTCGTTCAAAGACAACGCCGGAGGCATCGCCAAATCCGTAGCGGCGTTCCTTTCTTCCGTCGGATCCAAGGGGTTCTGAGCGTTCGCATCCATCGGCTCCGGGGTCGCCGACGTCGTGCTCGTTTTCGTCTTCACGTTCTTCTTCGTGCTCGAACGTCGCAACATCCGCGACTTCTTCTATCGGGCCGTAGGAGGGGATGCCGCCAGGTACTTCCGCACCAAGGAAGCTCCGGTCGTGAACGTCCTTTCCGCCTGGATCCGCGGACAGATGCTCCTCGGGCTTTCCATCTTCGCCCTCACGCTCACGGGACTCTTCGCGCTCGAATGGGTTTTCGGAATCCGCCTGGAATCGCGCTTCGCCCTCGCCCTCATCGCCGGAATCACCGAATTCGTTCCGTACCTCGGCCCCGTGCTCGCACTCCTGCCCGCTTTGGCCCTCGCCCTCGGGATGAGCCCCGCCGCCGTCATCGCGGTACTCGCGCTCTACCTCGTCATCCAGCAACTCGAGAACAACGTCCTCGTGCCTTGGCTCATGAGCAAGTCGCTCGACCTTTCGCCCTTCTACGTGCTCGTCATGACCACCGTCTGAGCGACCCTCGGCGGCATAGTGGGCATCCTCATCGCCCTTCCGGCCGCGGGCATCCTCCGCATCTTCGCCGACGACCTGTTTCCAAAAAAGGCCGAACCGAAGCCGGCCAAGGTTTGACAAAAGCCCAAGAAGGCCTAATATTCGAAGGTATTCTTCTTCAGAATCATGATCAGAACCGCTTCCTACTCCTTCTCGTTTTACTTTCGCACCAGAGGCGAGGGGAAGGTTCACGTGGTCTAAAACCGAATAAGAACTTCCAACCGCCTCTCCTCACGGAAAGGCGGTTTTTATTTCCCAGAACGCCAAAGTTATGAACGCTCCCGAAAAAATCGTCCCCACCGCCCCCGCGAAGCCCGCGGAAGTCCGTCTCATGGGGCTCCATGCGCCCGTGCTCGTAGATCGGGTTTCCGATAGCGTCCGCTTGCTGGTCGGACTCGTCGCCGGCTTCGGCGCGTGCACTCCCGTGTCGGCCATCCAAGACGTTCTCGAAGGGCTCGGCCGCGCCGACGCGCATCTCGTTCTTCAGGAATTGGGAGAGAAACACGACCGAGTCAGGAAGGACGTCGCCCTCATGCATCCGGAGCTTCTCGGAGTGCTCGAAAGGAAGTGTTCGTAGCGCCTTTTTGGAAAAGCCGGGTTTATGGATAAAATCCGGGCGAACCTCAGAACACCGATATGCAAACCGTCCTTCTCGTCGAAGACGACCTCGCCATCCGCACCCCGCTTTCGATGTATCTCGAAAACGCCGGGTATGCAGTAGTGGGCATCGGCAACGGCCTCGAAGTCATGCCGTACCTCCGCGCCCACGGCGCCGACCTCGCCATCCTCGACATCAACCTTCCCGGCCGCGACGGACTTTCGCTCTGCCGCGACGTCCGGGCGGAATACCCGATTCCGGTCATCATGCTGACCGCCCGAAATTCCGAAGAAGACAAATTGACGGCCTTCGGCGCCGGAGCCGACGACTACGTCCCCAAGCCGTTTTCCCCGCGTGAGCTCGTCGCCCGCGTAGGTACGGTCCTCAAGCGTGCCGCGCCGCGTCCGCCCGTGGTGTCCGCCCCTTCCGAATCCGCGTCGCTCGCCGACGTCGACGTGGGAGTCCTCCGTCTCGAGGGCGACAACTACCGGGCGTACGTTTCCGACGTCGAGGCCAAACTCACCAAAACCGAATTCCTCCTCCTCCACCACCTCGCGCGCAACGCCGGCAAAGTGGTCGAACGCGAAACGCTCATGAAGGAAACCTTCGGGTACGGCAACTATCTTTACGACCGGACGATCGACACCCACGTCAAGAACCTCCGCCGAAAACTCGGCGACAGCGTCGAAATCGAGACCGTCCGCGGCGTAGGCTACCGAATTTCCCCATAGTCCCGTGAAATTCGCCCACAAGTCGTCCATATTCATCCTCGTCGCGCTCCTCACGGTGGTCGCGACGAACTTTTTCGCACTCCGCTATTTTTCGGAGAAGTACTTCCGCGAATACGTCGCCGAAGTCCGTCGCGAACTCCCCGACATCAACCTCGACCTCGTAGGGGCCGTCATCGGCGCCAAGGGGCTCGACGAGAAGACCATTGAAGAATACCGCGAAACTCTCCGCGACCTTTCGAGCATCACTTCGGGACTCGAACGCTTCTCCCAGGATCCCACGAGCTTCCTGCCGCCCGCGTATTCCGGCGCTTTCACCGCCGACTCGGGGAAAGACATCCTCACCGATCCTCTCGCGCGTTCTTTCGCGCTCTCTGCGGAAACGCCGGTGCTTTCCAAGATCCTCTCGTTCCGCGCCTTCGGGGCCAACACCGCGGAAGGCGTCTTCGCGTACAAGGTGCTCCGCTCGATGTTCTTCGTGAACTTCGCGCTCATCGCGCTCGTGCTCGTTTCGTCGTACGCGTTCACCCGTTGGTCGCTCCGCCCGCTCCGCAGCGTGGTCGAACGCATCGAGGGCATGGCGAACCGAAGGGAATACACGGACGTCGGATATTCGGGCAACGACGAATTCCGCCCCCTTCTCGACGCCATCGGAACCCTTTCCGAAAGCCTTTCCCTCCAAGAGAAGATCCGTTCGGACTTCCTTTCCGACCTTTCCCACGAAATCAAGACGCCCATCACGGCCATCAAGTGCTATCTCGAGGGCATCGAAGACGGGGTCATCCCGCTCGACGAGAAGAACGTGGCCCATCTTACCGAAGAAATCGGACGGCTCATCCGCATTACCGATTCGGTCATGAAGATGGAACGCCTCGAAGGGAAGGAAGCGGCTGAAATTTCCCCGGAGAAGATCGATTTGGTCGACGTGCTCCAGAAGGTCCGCGACGAATATTCGCCGATGTTCTCGGAAACCCGGCAGATCGTCTCTTTCGCGGACGAAAAGCGTTTCAACATCGTCTTCGACCGCGACGGGCTTTTGCAGATCGTCCATAACGTATTCTCGAATTTTCGAAAATACGCGGGGAAAAACGCGTGCCTCAGCATCCGGTTCTTCCATACGAAAAACGACACCGTCGTAATCTTTTCCGACGACGGGCCGGGCGTTCCCGAATCCGAGGTCCCGTTCCTCCGCGAAAAATTCTACCAGGCCGAAAAATCCCGCACCAACGAACCGGGCAGGGGATCGGGCATCGGGCTTTCGGTCGTCGAGAAGATCGTGCGCCTCCATTCCGGCGCGCTCTTCGTCCGCAGTGGGGAAGGGAAGGGCTTTTCCTTGGAAATCCGCTTGCCGAAGGCGTAATCCGGCGCTTCACGAAAAATTCACCGGATTGCCCTTGAACCCCGTGCGGCTTCGCGTATAACCAATGCGTATCGTAATACTTCCGCTTGAAATCGCTCCGGTTCATTTTGTCGTCCGCTCTCTTCCTTTCCGTACTTTGGTGCGGGGAGGCTTTCGCCGATTCCGATAAGGACGCGCCCGAGAAAGAGGTCGTTCCAGTCGAAGCCGTCAAGGACGTTCCGTCCGCCAAGGGCGAAACGGCCGTTTCCACCGGCGCGGTCGAAACCGAGAGCGGCGACGTCGACCCCACCGAGAAAGAGCGCGAGAAGCAGAAGGCCATGGACGACGTCAACGCCTTCCTCATCGAATCATACAAGATCAAACTCGACAAGCTCCTCGACGACGTGTACCGCTCCGTCCGCGTCGCCGCCAAGGACGACCCGGCGCTCCAGACGCTCCTCCTCAAGCGCGTTCTCGCCGAAATCGAAGCGAAGATGGATTCCATCGCCGCCCGCCCGATTTCTCCCAACCGCAAGAAAATCCTCCTCGCGGTATTTTCCTACCTGAAGTCGGACGTTCAGTCCAAGATACGCTCCCTGGGCGACAAATAAGCGGAAACCCTAAAAGGCGTCCGATCGGTTCGGACACCTTTCGTTTTGCGTTTTTCAAAAAAGTGGTAAAGTTACGTCAAATATTTTACGGGATTTTCATGGACCAGGACTCCGCATCAACGGCCTCCAAGGCGACGGGCTTCGCCCTCGTCGAGGTTTTGAGCGCGTTCGCGATCGTTTCCGTAATCGCGACGATCATTTTTTTCATGTTCGTCGCGAATGCCGTGGAAGTCGACCCCGGCGTCGGCGAGGAGGTCCCGCACCCGGTTTTGCGGTCGTCCGAACCGTCGTCCCCGCGCCAATCCTATTCCCCGAGAATTCCGCATTAAAAAGCGAAAAATCATTTGACGGAGGTATTCTTTTCCATAGAATCTTCTGGCTTCGATTCACGAAGAGTTATGTTGTTTAGACAATCCCTTCCAGCGCTGATGCGACTTGGAGGCGACCTAACCAACCTCTAATTTATATGCTTTTTTCTATAAGGTCACATGGCTTGACTTATCGTAAAGAAGCTCGACATGACCCGCGTGGTAAAGGGAGACGCTTTCGTCCCCGTTACTCTCCTCCGGGTTCCCGAGCTTAAGATCGCCCAGATCAAGACCGTCGAAAAGGACGGTTACGAAGCTGTGGTACTTGAAGCTGTAACGCGAACGCACCAGAAGAACGGCAAATCGGTCAACGAAGTCGTTCGTCGCGAAGTCCCGTTCACGGGAGCGTTCACCAGCATGAAGGCTGGCGATACCGTATCCCTCGACTGCCTCGAAGGCGTGACCACCGTCACCCTCCACGCAATCTCCAAAGGTAAGGGTTTCGCAGGTGCCATGAAACGCCACAACTTCTCCGGAGGTCCCGCAGGACACGGATCCAAGTTCCACCGCGCTCTCGGTTCCATCGGTTGCCGCAAGCCGCGCCGCACCAAGCCGGGACAGAAGATGCACGGACACATGGGTACCGACCGGATCACGCTCAAGCAGGTTCCGCTCGAACTCGTCAACAAGAACCTCTCGGTCATCGCCCTCAAGGGACCGGTTCCGGGAGCTCGCAACTCTCTCCTCGTCTTAGATTTCTAATTCCCGCGATAGCCAACTATGGAAGCGATTCTCTACAATCAGGAAGGGCTCGAATCCGGTAAGGTCGAGCTCTCCGCAGAGGTCTTCGGGAAAGAAGTCCTCCAGGGCCTCATCCACCGTCTCCTCATCCTCCAGCAGGCCAACGCCCGCGTCTCCGGTGCTCACACCAAGACCCGCAGCGACCGCAACGGTTCCACCCGCAAGCTCTACAAGCAGAAGGGTACCGGCCAGGCTCGCGCCGGCGACTCCCGCTCCCCGACCCGTATCGGTGGTGGCGTCGCATTCGGACCCCGCAGCAACCGCAACTGGACCCTCATGATGAATAAGAAGGAACGCCGTCTCGCGATCGTTTCGCTCCTCTCCTCCAAGGCAGGTTCGATGAAAATCGCCGTAATCGATTCCTTCAACGAAGAAGCAGCGAAGACCAAGGCAATGAAGGGCATCGTTACGAACATGGGAGTCAAATCCGCAGTGTTCGCCGTCCTTCCGGAAGACCGCAACGCCTTCCAGGGCGGCCGCAACATCCCGAACGCCAAGTTCATCGGCGCGAACTACCTCAACCCGAAAGACCTCCTCAAGTTCGACACCCTCGTCTTCACCAAGGCGTCGCTCGAGAAGGTTACCGCACAATACTCGTAACCGGTAACGATCCATGTCGCTCTACTCGATCATCAAGAAGCCGGTCGTCTCCGAAAAGAGCCAGGTGCTCGAATTCACCGGAGTCTACACCGTAATCGTCGATTCCAAGGCAACCAAGGTCGACGTCCGCTCCGCCTTCGAACGCCTCTACGGCGTAAAGGTTGACTCGGTTAACATCATCAAGACCCGCCCGAAGTTCAAGAACGCTGGTAAAGCAGGTATCGTCGCCAAGCGCGGTATCGAAAAGAAGGCGATGGTAAAACTCGCCGCTGGTTCCCGCCTCGCCGACTTCCAGAAGATTCAGGCCGAAGGTAAGAAATAGTCTCCCTCCTCCTTAAACTACGCGTATGTCGATCAAGAAGTATAATCCGACGACTCCGAGCCGTCGCGAAATGACGGGGTACTCGTTCGATGAAATCACCGCAACCGAACCGTACAAGCCCCTCACGTTCTACAAAAAGAACGCCGCAGGTCGCAACAACACCGGCCGCATCACCGTTCGCCACCAGGGCGGCGGACACAAGCGCCTCTACCGCATGGTCGACTTCTCCTTCGACAAGAAGGAAATCCCGGCAAAAGTAGAAACCGTAGAATACGATCCGAACCGCTCGGGCTACATCGCCCTCGTCTGCTACCGTGACGGCGAACGCCGCTACGTCCTCGCACACAAGGACATGAAGGTCGGCGATATGATCATCACCTCCGAATCGGCCAAGCCGGTCGCTGGTAACCGCCTCCTCATCGGAAACGTTCCGGTAGGTCTCCCGGTCCACAACGTAGAACTCATCGTCGGTCTCGGCGCTTCCACCGTTCGCGCGGCAGGAACCTCCGCAACCGTCATCTCCCAGGAAGGCGAATACACCCAGGTGAAACTCCCGTCCGGAGAAATCCGCCGCATCCACAAGAAGTGCTGGGCAACCATCGGCGTAGTGTCGAACACCTTCCACAACCAGATCGTCATCGGTAAGGCCGGACGTTCCCGTTGGCTCGGTCGCCGTCCTACCGTCCTCGGTTCCTCCATGAATACCGTAGACCACCCGCACGGTGGTGGTGAAGGGCACCAGTCCCTCGGTCAGCGCAAGGGTCCGAAAACTCCTTGGGGAAAAATCACCCGTGGCGTTATCACCCGCAACCGCAAGTCGACCGACAAATGGATCGTCCGCACCAAGCGCGGAAAGCTCATGGGCTAATCGAATCAAAAACTTCCTCTTTTATACAGCAACCGTATGACCCGCTCCCTCAAGAAGTGACCCTACGTCGACGCACGCCTCTTCGGCAAGGTTGAGAAGCTCAACGCTTCCGGCAAGAAGACCGTCATCAAGACTTGGGCCCGCGACTGTACCGTCGTTCCGGAGTTCGTCGGACACACCTTCGGCGTACACAACGGAAAGGCGCACCTTCCGGTCTTCGTTACTGAAGACATGGTCGGCCACAAGCTCGGGGAATTCTCCTTCACGCGCAAGTTCACCGGACACTCCGGAAACAAGTAAGCCGATAACACCCGTCATCTCAACATCGCATGAAAGCCATCGCACGCAATATCCGCATTTCTCCGAAAAAGATCCAGGTAGAAGCCTCGATCATCCGGAACATGGACGCGAAGAAGGCGCTTGAGACTCTCCGCTATATGCCTACCAAGAGCGCGGGACTCCTCCACAAGGTCGTAAAGTCCGCGGTCGACAACGCCGCGCACAACGACGCACAGGATATGGGAGCTCTCATGATCTCGCAGGTGGTCATCACCAAGGGAATCGTCTACAAGCGTCACAACCCGATTTCCCGCGGACGCGCCCACGCAATTCTCAAGCGCACCTCCAACGTTACCGTGGAACTCTCGGCACGCTCGTAAATTATTACCACTTTCACACCCTTACCCATGGGACACAAAGTTAGCCCGCTCGCCTTCCGCCTCGGCTACATCAAGACCTGGAGGACTACCGGGTACTATTCCCGCAAGGAATACGCTGAAAACGTATCGGCGGACGTCGCCGTTCGTCTCTTCGTCCGGGACTTCCTCAAGGGAATCCCCGTAGCGAACGTCTTCCTCTCCCACGGTTCGAGCCGTTCCATCTCCGTCGCGATCTACACCGCTAAGGTGGCGCTCGTACTCGGAAAGGACGACGAAAACCTCACCAAGCTCTCTGCCGACCTCACCAAGAAGTTCGGCCGCCCGTTCCAGGTGGAAGTAAAGGAAGTCAAGAAGCCGGAACTTTCCGCAGCTCTCGTTGCCGATTCCATCGCTCGCCAGATCGAAAAGCGCATGCCGTACCGTCGCGTTATCAAGAACGCAGTCTCCCGTTCCATGGAAAAGGGGGCTCTCGGTATCAAGGTCATTGCCGCCGGACGTCTCAACAACGCCGAAATCGCCCGCACCGAGACCTATAAGGAAGGTTCGATCCCGTCCCTCACGATCCGCGCAGACATCGACTACGCGACCGAACGTGCAGAGACTGCCGCTGGTACCACCGGTATCAAGGTATGGATCTACAAGGGAGACATCTACAAAAAGTAGTCGGATTTCACTACTAGCCGCATAATTCCAGTCACATGCTTCAGCCGAGCAGAACCAAATACCGCAAGGCCCAGCGAGGCGTCATCAAGGGACTCGCAACTCGCGGTTCCGAAATCGCCTTCGGGGACTTCGCACTTAAGACCGTCGAAGCAGGATACCTCACTTCCCGCCAAATTGAATCCGCGCGCCGCGTTATGGTCCGCTACCTCAAGAAGGGTGGAAAGATGTGGATCCGCATCTTCCCGGACAAACCGTATACCAAGAAGCCGCTCGAAGTTCCGATGGGTGGTGGTAAGGGTGGTCTCGAAATGTACCGTGCTCCGGTACGCCCGGGACGTATCCTCTTCGAACTCTCCGGAATCCCCGCGGACATGGCAAAGGAAGCTTTCCAGCTTGCTGCCTACAAGCTCCCGGTGAAAACCAAGGTTCTCGTTTAATTCACTTTCGCAATCCACATCATGGCCAAGAAAACGACCGAGACCGGCAAGAACGCCGCTCTCCTGAAACTCGACCGCGCAGGACTCGTCAAGGAATTGAACGACTCCCGCCGCGCACTCTACCTCCTTCAGATGAAGAAGGTCGCAGGAGAACTCAAGGAAACCCATCAGGTAAAGCTTCACAAGAAGCACGTCGCCCGGGTTCTCACCTTCCTCTCCGTCATCTAAGACCTACCCGATTTACTTTCTCCGCATGCGAACCAAGACCGGAACCGTCACCAGCACGAAGATGGACAAAACCGTCGTCGTCACGGTAGACACCTACAAGACCCATCCGAAATATAAGAAGCGCTACAAGGTCAGCGCGAAGTTCTACGCACACGACGAGGCAAACGCTTGCCAGGAGGGGCAAACGGTCACCATCCGGGAAACCCGTCCGCTCTCCAAGCTCAAGCGCTGGGAAATCGTCGGATAACGCACCAACCTAACTTCCGTACCATCCATGATCCAAGCAGAATCGCGGCTCGCAGTAGTCGACAACACCGGAGCGAAGGAGCTCCTCTGCATCAAGGTACTCGGTGGATCCAAGCGCCGTTACGCGGGCGTCGGCGACATCATCGTCGGCTCCGTAAAGGAAGCTCTTCCCCAGGGTACCGTTAAGAAGAAATCCGTCGTCAAGGCGGTCATCGTCCGTACTTCGTTCCCGGTTCGCCGCGACGACGGTACCTACGTCATGTCCGACGACAACGCTTGCGTTATCGTCAACGACGAAGGGGAACCGAAAGGAACCCGCGTATTCGGACCTGTTTTCCGCGAGCTCAAAGCGCGCGGTTTCCAGAAAATCGTCTCACTCGCACCCGAAGTCCTCTAATTATCTTTCCAGCAAATACCGTTATGAAAATCCACTCTGGAGACCTCGTCAAGGTCATCGCCGGGAAGGACAAAGGAAAGGAGGCGAAGGTCCTTTCGGTCGACACCAAGGCGGAACGCGTTATCGTAGAAGGCGTTAACATCGCCAAGAAACACGTTAAGGCACAGGGCAACGTCCCGGGCCAGATCGTCGAAATCGAACGCGCCATCCACGTTTCCAACGTCATGGTCATCGACCCCTCCACCAAAAAGCCGACCCGTATCGGATTCAAGATCGAGGGTGGCAAGAAGCTCCGCATCGCGAAGAAGTCCGGAAAGGCTCTCGCATAATCCCTCACGCACGAACCGTTATGTCTTTCGATTTCAAGCAGCAATACCAGACTGAAATCCTTCCGAAGCTTCAGAAGGAGCTCGGCATCAAGAACGCCATGCAGATTCCGAAGATCGAAAAGATCGTACTCAACATGGGTATCGGAACCTACGTCGCGAGCGGAAACAAGGACTTCTCGTCCCTTAGGAACGACTTCGCCCTCATCGCAGGTCAGCTTCCGAAGGTTCAGATTTCCCGCAAGTCCATCTCCAACTTCAAGCTCCGCGAAGGAATGCCCGTAGGCATGACCGTCACCCTCCGTGGCGAACACATGTACGCTTTCCTTCAGAAGCTCATCGCCATCACGCTTCCGCGTGTGCGCGACTTCCGTGGCATCTCGTCCAAGTCTTTCGACCAGGAAGGAAACTTCAACTTCGGAATCAAGGAACACACCATCTTCCCGGAAGTTCCGCAGACCGACGTCGTAAAGCCCCACGGACTTCAGATCACCATCAAGTTCAAGGCGGAAGGCAAGGCCCACTCCAAGGCCCTCCTCGACGCTCTCGGGTTCCCTTTCACGAAATAATCACCTCACTTTTCTCTTATGGCACGCAAGTCCCTCGTAGTAAAATGCGAGCGTAACAACGCCACGGCTGACCGCCGGCAGGCCGCAGGCCTCCAGGTCAAGTTCCCGACCCGTCTCTACCACCGCTGCAGCGTTTGCGGCCGTGCGAACGGATACCTCGGCAAATTCGACATGTGCCGCATCTGCGTCCGTGAAAAAGCCAACGCCGGAGAACTCATGGGCGTTCGCAAGTCGAGCTGGTAGTACCCGTTTAGTTATTTCTTTCGACTCTCCTATGATCCTCGATCCGATCGCAGACATGCTTACGCGCATCCGAAACGGCTACTTTGCCCGTCTCGCGACCGTGGAAGCCCCGTTCTCGCTCATCAAGATGGAAATCCTCCGCGTACTTAAGAAGAACGGCTACGTCGTTTCTTTCGACAAGTCCGAAGACGGCCGTTCCATCAAGATCGTCCTCAACGACGTCCGCGTTACCAAGTACGTTCCGTCCTTCCGCCGCGTTTCCCGTCCGGGACAGCGCATCTACGTTAAGGCTTCCGATATCCGCCGCTCCCGCAACGGACACGGTATCTACATCCTCTCGACCCCGAAGGGCGTCGTTACCGGATACGAAGCTCACGCACTCGGCGTAGGCGGGGAAATCCTTTGCGAAGTCTACTAGGCTCGCGATTCCCTTTAGTTCATCGATTATCAATCGTTTATGTCTCGTATCTGAAAGCTTCCCGTTAAACTCCCCGCAGGAGTTACCGCATCCGTGGATGGGAAGAAGGTCGCAGTAAAGGGACCGAAGGGGGAACTCTCCTTCGTCCTCCAGGATTGCGTGACCGTAACGCTCGCCGATGGCGAACTCAACGTTACCGTCGCCAATGCTGACGAAAAAGAACAGAAAGCCTTCTGGGGCCTCTCCCGCGCACTCGTAGCCAACATGGTTCAGGGCGTTGCCGAAGGTTTCAAGAAATCCCTCGAAATCCAGGGTGTCGGTTACAAGTTCGAAATCACTTCCCCGACGAAACTCACCCTCGCGGTTGGTTTCTCCCACAAGGTCGTCCTCGATGCACCGAAGGGCGTCACGATCTCTCCGGACGAAAAGGAAAAGAACATCATCCACATCTCCGGAATCGACAAGCAGCAGGTCGGCTACTTCGCCGCTCTCGTTCGCTCGATCAAGAAGCCCGAACCGTACAAGGGCAAGGGTATCCGCTACGTCGGCGAATACGTCCGCCGCAAGGCAGGTAAGACCGCCGGTAAGAAATAGCACCGAAATTAATTCCCCCTTTCCCTACTACGTATGCTCGAAAAAGTCGCCCAGCGCATCAAGCGGCACAAGCGCGTTCGCGCCCGGGTCTCCGGTACCGCGACCAAGCCGCGTCTCGCCGTCTTCCGCAGCAACACGTCGGTCTACGCTCAGATGATCGACGACGTCACGGCAGTCACTCTCTGCGCAGCTACCGATATCAAGAATACCGCTAAGATGACCAAGACCGAAGCAGCAGCTTTGGTCGGCAAGGAGCTCGCCGAAAAGGCGCTCGCTCTCGGCATCACCGAATGCGTATTCGACCGCGGTGGATTCATGTTCCACGGTCGCGTCAAGGCCGTAGCAGAAGCAGCCCGCGCAGCCGGTCTCAAGTTCTAATTATTTCCCCTATCAATCTCCAATATGGCGAAAGAAATGCGCGAAAACAACAAGCGCGCTCCCCGTAAGGACGGCTTCCGCGAGGTCGAAAAGGAGTTCAAGGAAGAACTTCTCGAAGTTGCCCGCGTTACCCGCGTTACCGCAGGTGGCCGCCAGCTCCGCTTCCGTGCGGCAGTTGTCGTAGGAAACGGGAAGGGAACCGTAGGACTCGGAACCGGTAAGGCTGCCGAAGTCGTCGTCGCTATCGAAAAAGCGGTTCGCGATGCCAAGAAGAACCTCATCACCTTCCCGATCGTAGCCGGATCCGTTCCGCACGAAGTGAAGGCCAACTTCAAGGCTACTTCCGTCCTCCTCCACCCGGCTTCCGAAGGTACCGGAGTGATCGCAGGCGGCGCAATCCGCAAGCTCCTCTTCGTTTCCGGTCTCAAGGACGTCCTCGCCAAGCGTTTTGGCGGACGCAACCAGATGACCAACGTTCGCGCTGCCATCAAGGCTCTCGCAGCCCTCAAGCCGCTCGGTGCCACTACTTCCTTCATCAAGGCCGCTCCGGTTGCCGCAGTTGAAGCAGTAGCCGCTCCGGTCGCTCCCGAGGCAGCTCCGGCAAAGAAGGCTCCGGCAAAGAAGCCGGCCACCAAGAAGGCCGACGCCGAATAATCTTCCCGATCCTCTCTCACTCCACTTATGCTCAATCACGCATCCCTCTCTCCGAACGAAGGTTCGCAGAAGGCTCCGATTCGTCGCGGACGCGGAAACGGTTCCGGAAAGGGAACCTTCTCCGGACGCGGATGTAAGGGTCAGGGCTCCCGCACCGGTAAGGGCAAGTTCAACCCCGCCTTCGAAGGTGGACAGACTCCGCTCTTCCGCCGCCTCCCGAAGCTCCGCGGCTTTACCGCTCTCAACCAGGTCCGCTTCGAAGTCGTCAATCTCGACGACCTCCAGGCTCTCGCCGATGCCGGCTTCACGGATATCGACGCTCTCCTCCTCGCGGAGAAGGGTCTCGTCCGCAAGGTCGCTCCGGTTAAGGTCCTCGGTTCCGGCGAACTCAAGGCCAAGGTAACCGTCAAGGCGAACGCCGCTTCGGCATCCGCTAAGGCAGCTATCGAAAAGGCAGGAGGTTCCATCGAACTCGCCTAATCGCAAAGCCCTAGGAAAACCCCCGAGAAATCGGGGGTTTTCCTTTACTTTCCGCCAGTTTCCGTATACTTCGCAGGAATTTTCTTCAATAAATCCTATGATTCTCAAGCACTTCGACCGCATTTGGAAATCCGAATCCGTTAAGAGGAAAATCCTCGTAACCATCGGGCTCATCGTCGTCTACAAGTTCCTTTCGGTCCTTCCGGTACCGGGCGTGAACGTCGACTCCCTCCAGGCTCTCCGCAGCTTCCTTTCGGCAAACCAGGGCCTCGCGTTCTTCGGCTCCCTCATGGGAGGCGGCCTCGACAACTTCTCCATCGTTTTGATGGGTCTCTCGCCGTACATCAACGCGACCATCATCCTCCAGCTTCTCGCCGTCGTCATTCCGCACCTTGAGAACCTCAAGAAGGAAGGCGAATCGGGTCAGAAGAAGATCAACAACTACACCCGCTACCTCACCCTTCCGCTCGCTTTCGCGCAGAGCTACGGAATGATCGTCCTCATCAACACGCTCGTAGCCGGAACCGGCGGCAAGCTCATCGACACCTCGAACTTCCTCGGAGTCGTCCTCCCGGCGATGGTCTTCATCACCGCGGGTACCCTCTTCCTCCTTTGGCTCGGCGACCTCATCACCGAATCCGGCATCGGTAACGGAACCTCGATGATCATCTTCGCAGGCGTTCTCGCCGGCGTCCCGTCGCACATCACCCAGTACCTCTCGGTAGGCAACATCCCGCTTCTCCTCGTGCTTCTCGCGATGACCGTAGGCGTCATCTACGTCATCATCAAGTTCACCGAAGGATACCGCAAGATCCCGCTCATCTACACCAAGACCGGCCGCGACGAACGTTCGTACTTCCCGATCCGCGTCAACCAGGCCGGAATGATTCCGATCATCTTCGCCGTTTCCATCGTCACCTTCCCGGCCCTCATCGGCCAGATTCTCCAGGCGAAGTCCGCAGGACGCGCCCGCGAAATCGGGGAATTCCTCGTAGCGAACTTCTCGATGAACAATCCGGGATGGCTCTACATCGGGGTGTACTTCTTCCTTATCCTCGCGTTCTCGTTCTTCTACATCTCCATCGTTTTCAACCCGTCGGAAATCGCTGAGAACATCCAGAAGCGCGGAGGCTACGTTCCGGGCATCCGTCCGGGTAAAGACACCGCCGAATTCCTCGAAAAGACCTCGAACCACCTCAATCTCTACGGAGGCGCGTTCCTCGCTCTCATCGCGGTCTTCCCGTACGTCATGACCAAGCTCAATAACGCCGTAGGATTCCTCGACCTCTCCGGTTCCGGTAAGATCGACTTCCTCATCTCCGGCGCGGGTCTCATCATCGTCGTAGGCGTCGTTCTCGACCTCGTACGCCGCATCGACACCGAACTCAAGAGCTATGATTACAAGAAGTTCTACTAAGCGCTTTAAAAAAATCCCCGGGGAAACCCGGGGATTTTTCTTTATGCCGCGATGGCGGCGATGATGCCGTCGGCAAGATGGAGACGGTTTTTCTTAAGCTCTTCCATTTCGGCGTCGGTGGAGGTGTTGTCCGGATCTTCTTCGAGACGGCAGATTTCCTTGTCGAGCTTTTCATGTTCGGCTACGAGCGAAGCGAAGTGCGGATCGGAAACCTTGAGGGCGTGGATCTTGTCGGCCCATTCCGGGTGGTCTGCCGAAAAAGAGTGGTGTTCTACGTGCATGTCGTTGGAATAAGATAGGGATATCCGCGGAAATTATGGCAGAGATTTTCGAAAAACGAATTTTTCTTTCCCTTGCGTAACCGCGCTTTTCCATAAACTGTGGAGGTCAAAAATCCACTCCCATGAAAGCATTCGTATTCGACACGGAAACCACCGGATTCCCCGTTAGGGACGGCGCGCTCTCCGAACAGCCGTACATCGTCCAGTTCGCAGGAATCCTCGGCGACATCACGCCCGAAAACGGGTTCGTGGAAATCGAACGCGTCGACGTTCTCGTAAGACCCCGCATTTCCATCCCGTTCGGTGCCTCGCAGGTCCACGGCATCTACGACAAAGACGTCGAAAACGCCCCGTACGTCGAAGAGATCATCGACAAGGCCCTCAAGTACCTCAACACCACCGAAGTCGTCGTAGGACACAATATCGAGTACGACGAGACCGTCATCCGCTACGAGCTCGAACGCCTCGGACGAAAAGGCGACTACCAGCCGATTTCCTCGTGCTGCACCATGCGCTCGTCCACCGACTACTGCAAACTCCAAGGACGCGGATTCTCGTTCAAGCCGCCCCGTCTCAACGAACTCTACAAACACCTCTTCGGAGACTTCTTCGAAGGCGCGCACAACGCTATGGTCGACGTGGAATCCACGGCCGCGGCGTTTGGCGAACTCGTGAAGCGCGGCGTCATCACCCTGGAAGAAAAGAAAGAAATGCGGCTCTTCTAGGGTCGTATCGAACCGAATCCTCACGTATGCGAAAAACTCCCCGGAAAGGGGAGTTTTCTTTTATCGAACGTAGAGGTACGTGGCTGCGTGGGCCTTGCTCGTAGGAAGGATGCCGATTTTGTACCCGGTTCGGCCGCTGTTGTACCCGGTTCCGTTGTCCCATGAGGCTCAGAATCCGTGCCATGCCGCAATTTGCCCGGCATAAGTGAACTTCGGACCGATGCGGACGCACTCGTTCTGGGCGTCGGTCTGATTGCCGTTCCCGCATCCGTTGAACGTTAACGATCCTTCCGGATTGCCGAAATCCCAAGTTCCGCCCTTGCGTACTTGGGTGGCGTTGGTAACGGGAATGACGGAAGAGGTTTTCGCCGCTGTCTGCATGACGGAATTGCTCGGTCATACGAGCGCGTAGAGGGATTGCGATACGCCGAGGGAATTGATGGAGACCCAGTTCGCCGAAGCGCTCGAATCTACGAAAAGCATGTCGCTGAACGAACCGATCGACTGGTACGCGGGACCGATTTTCATGTCGAGGTCGGCCAGGGCCGAATTCGTCGTGACGTCGTCGGTGCCGGTCTGTCCCCATTTGGCGTTGAAATAGCGGGTATCCGCCCCCAGGTTCATTACCCGGGTCCAACCGCCGCCGTCGGTGGTCATGTCGCAGTAGACTTGGAACGCTGCGTTCCCGCCCGCGCCGTCCGGATCGATGGCATAGACCCCGTCAGGAGATGCCGGAGTCGCCGTCTTGATTGCTTGGCAATTCGCCGGACCGCTCGCCGTAACCGTAACGGTCGCATTTCCCGCCGCGCCGTCCATGAGCGCGCCCGTCAGATTCGTTGCCGAACCCGGTTCCGCGCGGAAGAGTCCGGAAACGTTCCCCGCGGGGACGTTGGAAGTGGG
>JBAQKV010000050.1:0-10788 GCA_049301335.1 Patescibacteria group bacterium | reverse complement strand
GCAACAATCTTCCGCTCCGCCACACCGTCATTTTCGGCGGCGTAGGGCAGGGCGCCCAGACCGACCGACTCTCCAAGGGCGTCGACACGCTCATCGCGACCCCGGGACGCCTTCTCGACCTCATGGGACAGGGCCACGTAGACCTCCGCCACGTCGAAATCTTCATCCTCGACGAAGCCGACCGCATGCTCGACATGGGCTTCGTCCACGACGTACGCAAGGTCATCGCCAAGATTCCGGCCGACCGTCAGACCTTGCTCTTTTCGGCGACCATGCCGGACGAAATCGTGAAACTTTCGCAGACCATCCTCAAAAATCCGGCCCGCGTCGAAGTCACCCCGGTTTCCTCTACCGCAGAAAAAGTCTCCCAGTGCGTGTATTTCGTTTCCAAGAACGACAAGCGCTCGCTCCTGTCGCACATCCTCAAGGATCCGGAGATGAAGCAGGTTCTCGTCTTCTCGCGCACCAAGCACGGCGCCGACAAGATCGTCAAAGACCTTCAGCGCACCAACGTCTACGCCGAAGCCATCCACGGCAACAAGTCGCAAAATGCCCGCCAGCGCGCGCTCGGCGGCTTCAAGGACGGTGAAATCCGCGTACTCGTCGCCACCGACATCGCCGCCCGCGGTATCGACATCGACAACCTCATGTACGTTATCAACTACGACCTTCCCAACGAACCGGAAAGCTACGTACACCGCATCGGCCGTACCGGCCGCGCCGGAGCCAGCGGTCTCGCCATGTCGTTTTGCGACGGGGAAGAACGCGAATACCTCCGCGACATCGAACGCCTCATTAAAAAGAGTGTTCCGGTCATCGAAGACCACCCGTTCCCGACGAATGACGCCGTCGCCGTAAGCGAAGCCAAATCCGCTGCCGAAGCGAAACGTGCTCCCCGTGGTGGACGTGGGTTCGCCGCCCGTTCCGGTCGGTTCGAAAAACCCGAGTCAGATGCTCCGAAGGGACGTTACGGAAAACCCGCCGGCGCACCGAATAAGCCTGCCGGAAAGCCGGGTACGGTCCATGCGCCGAGTCGCGACCGCGGCGACCCGCGCGGAAATCGCGGAAGGAATTTCAACTAGCACTCTCGAAAAGACGCCCTCCGGGGCGTCTTTTTCGTACTCGCGGACCTCCGTGAAAACGTGGCGCGACATTTGCCAAAAAGGCCGCATAAATGGTACGATGGCATGGTAAGCGCAAAACCATGACCGATACGCAGATTCCTCCCGCTTCCCAAAAATTCGCCGAACTCCTCCGTTCGGCGTCTTCAGCGTTTCCCGAGTACGCCGTTTGGGCCGCGGTAATCGAATCCCCGCTTTCCGAAAAGGCCCGCGGCGAAATCGAAGCCGTGCTTTCGGAAGCGCTTTCGGAAGGAGCGGAAACGCTCACGGGCGACAAAATGGCGAACATCATGTCGCGGCTTGCCGAAATTCTCGAAAGGGAGCGGCAAGAAGCGGTCGCGGAAAGGCGCGACGCGGAAGTTTCGCTCGATTCGTTCTTCAGTTTCTTCAGTTAAGCACCCATGGCAGAAAACCAGATCGCGGAAAAAATCCCCGCCCAACCCCAAGTCGAGCAGGCTCCCGCCGACAAGGCCCTTTCCGAACTCCAGAAAAATCCCGACGCGCTCAAGGATTTGGCGAAAAACCCGGAATTTCTGCGCACGCTCGATTCGCTCAAATCGAATCCCGCCGTCAAAGAGGCGCTCGACAAAGCGTGGAACTCCGCGTTAGTTTCGTTGTACCGCGCCGGTTTCGAAGGCGCGACCCCGGAAAAACAGAAGGACATGGTCGCCGCCATGCCCGAAGGCGAACGCGCCGTTCTCGTTTTCCACGTCCGCTCGTACGACCGCGACAACGGTACCGACCTTCCGCCGGTAAATCCGAACGATCCGGAGTCCCTTTCCGCCGTTGCCGCGTCCATGCGCCGGACCATCGAAATGGGAAAGAACGCCGAAGCGTTGAAAAAATCCGACATCAAGGGGCGGTTCGACCAGATCAAGCAGGGCGCCAAAGAAGCCGCGGCAAAAGACCCGGCCAATGCCGAAGCCGCCAAAGTCCTCGAAAAGCTCGACGTGGCGACCATGACGGAAAAGGACGTTTCCAAACTCCGCATGTCGGGAGTCGACCTTTCCAAAATCTTCCTCGTCGAAGGCGGCGGTTCGCCTTGCCAGGGGAAAGACGCCATCCTCAAGGCTTCGATGAACGTCGAGCCGGGGAAAGGCCCGGGAATGAAACTCGTAGTGGATTTCGGAAAGAACGACAAGGTCAACCAGAGCGTCGGGGCGGGGGACATCCTTCCCGATGAAGTGACCCGCGTGAAGATCAACGGTACCGAAGGTACGAAAAAACTCGATCCGCGTCCGGGGTTCTACGACCAGCAGGGGAAGTACCTCCCGATTTTCGACGGATATACCATCGAAGTCTTGTCTTCGAAAGAGCTTTCCGAAGCCGATAAGAAATCCGCGCTCGACGCGCATTCCCGCCGTTTCGAAGAAATCGTCTCCGACGAGGTTTCCGATACCGTCCGCGAGGCGATGACGGCCCAGCACATGCTCGTGAAAGCCGATACGCCCAAAGAAGCCGAAGCTCTCGCCAACGTCCTCTCGGCCACGCTTGGATTTTCCGATAAGCCGGAGCAGGTCGCCAAACTCAAGGCCGATCTCCTCGGCGCGGGCGTAGACCTCGGAAAGGAAGGTCCGTACGCGGCGAAAATCCAGGAATTCCACGTCCAAGTCGCCAAAATGTCCCTCGACCGTGGCGGAAAACCCGCCGGAGTCCCGATGGGCGGAATCTCTTCCGGCCCTGCCGAACGCTCGGGAACCGGTACTACCCTCTGTTCGAAAACCGCGAGGGAAAACGCCGAACGGATTTTCGGGGTACGGCTCGGAAGCGGCGACGCCATAGATGTCCAGACTCGGTACGGTCCGGTCGGCATGCGCAATTCGCCCAATCCATCGCGCAGTCCTACCGAAATCTCTTCCGGACTTCCGCCGAACGATCCCAAAGCGAACTTCGCGGACGTCTTCACCGGCTCGAAGAGCGATTACGGACATCGTTGCGTCGCCTTCAAGAAGGGCGAGAGTTGGTACGTTCTCGATCCGTATGTCAACAAAACGACCGATCCGGTTCCGCTCGCGCAATACCCGCGCGCAGGAATGATTCGAAAGGCCGCGCTCTATTCGCTTCCGGCATAGTTCCGATTCGAATCCGGATATTCCGCATCCGATTATCGCAAGCATGAAAAAAACCGCCCCTCGAAGGGGCGGTTTTCATCGCTTCTGACGGTTTACGGACGCTTTTCAGTGCCGTAGAGCATCGTGGCGACGTGGTAGAGGTCGGCATTGCCGGAGGAGGCGACTTCCTTCCCGGCGATGTCGTACGTTTTGCGCATTTTGGGTTCCCATGCGGCGACGGTTTCGGTCGCGCGGGCTTGCGCTTTGGTTTTGGCTTTCCCGGCTTCCTTCCAGACGGTTCCGCGCATGTCGACGATCTTGTGAGGTTTCGCCTTTCCTGCGTTCGAGACGTGGATGCGGTAGTCGATGCGGTAGAGGCGGTTGCCCGGATCCGAAGTTTCCATGACGGAAACCGCGAATTTCGAGAAACGCACGTCGCGCGACTTGGCGATGCGTTCGAGGTCGCCCACGAACGCTTTGTACGCTTCGTCATGGACGGTTGCCAGTTCTTTCCCCTTCACGATCACCAGTACTTCGGATTCCGGGTGGGAAATTTCGACGGAGACCGGAGCCGGTTGTGGCGCGGTCGCCGCTTTCGTTCCGGTGGCGCCTCCCGACGCGCAGGCGGCGCAGAGGAAGACGGTAGCCGCGAGAGCGGCGATGGTGGGAAAACGGCTGGTTCGGTTTTTGGAAATCCCTTTGGTTTCGGTCATGGCTTTTCGCTCCTTCGTTGGTGTTTGCCGGATTCCTTATTACTTACGAATCGCGTTTCGTCAAGAGTCGGTGCGGCTCACGTTTCCCGTTTGCCCGTTTCGGATTCCGGAGTATCCTTTGCGGGTAAACGACCCCGAATGAGGAAACCTTCTTTCGAAAATTTCCGCTTCCGCGCCATCAGGCCTTCTTTCCGTTTTTCCAAACGGAAGGCGGCGTTCTGGCTTTGCGCCCTATCGGGAGGTTTTTTCGCCGTTTCGTACCTCGCCGTCGAAATTGCCGCGTACGGCAGGACGTACGACGATGCCGCTTCGGTTCCGAAAAATTCGGTCGGACTGGTACTCGGTACGTCTTCCAAACTCGCCGACGGGACGGGGAACGCGTACTTCGCCCTCCGTATGAGCGCCGCGTCCCAATTGTACAAGGAAAAACGGGTGGATTGCCTACTCGTTTCAGGGGACAACGCCACCGCGAATTACAACGAAATCAAGAGCATGCAACTCGCGCTCATGGAGAAAGGGGTTCCGCCGGAGCGGATATTCGGCGATTACGCCGGTTTCCGTACGCTCGACTCGGTCGTCCGGGCAAAAGAGGTGTTCTGACTCTCGCGGTTCACGGTCGTGTCGCAGGAATCCCATTCCAAACGCGCGGTGTTCCTCGCCCGGTTGGCCTGAGTCGACGCCATCGCGTACGAAGCGGTCACTCCGCCGTTCTCCGCGGCCGCGCTGCCGATCCTCAGGGAAATTCCGGCCCGGGCCGTAGCGTTCTACGACGCCGTGCTCGCGGGAGTCCGTCCTAAGTTCCTCGGAGACGCCGTACGGATTGAGACCGATTCTTCGGTTCGGCCCGTGCCCGCGAAGGTCTGTTATCCGCGATAATTCTAAACGAATGAAAACCTACGTACTCGACGCTTCGAAATTTTCCGACGTCCCCGCTTTTTACGACGAAGTTTCCTGCGTTTTCGGGTTTTTCGACGAGTTCGGACGCAATCTCGACGCCCTCGCCGACTGTCTCGACGACGCGTCGGGGCTTTCCGAAATCCGCAAGCCGTGCGCCGTCGTCTGGAAGTCCTCCGATTCGGACATTCTCGATGCCGGCTTCCGCGACTCCGTCTTCGAAATTTTCAGAGAAGTTGACGCCCTCGATTTTCGAGTAGAGTAGGCGGACTTCTTTCGAACGTACCAAACTTTCCATGTCCCAATTCGATTTCGCTTCCGCGAACCTCCGTGCCGACGCTTCGGCCGATTCCGCCACGCTTTCCGGACTTCTTTCCGAAATCCAGAACGACCTTTCCGAGAAATCGTGGTCGAGCGACTACGCGTCGTTCCTCCTCCCCGAAACTTCCGAATACCTTGAGGCTTCCATCGCCATGGCTGCGGAATTTTCCGACTGCGACGCGCTCGTCATCGTAGGCATCGGGGGATCGAACCTCGGTACCGCCGCAATCGCGGAAGCGCTTTTCGGAAAGCTCGCGTACGCCCGCCTCGAAAAAACGCTCTTCTTTCTCGATACGGTCGATACTTCGAAAGTTTCGTGCGTCCTCTCCGTAGTCGAAGCCATCGCATCCGACGGGGGAAAAATCGGGCTCGTGACCGTATCGAAATCCGGTTCGACTGCCGAAACTGCCGCACTTTCCGCAGTAGCGTACGAATTCATGAAGGAGCGCTGCGGACTTTCCGCATCCGACTGCGTCGCCATTACCGAGCCGGGTTCGAAGCTCTCGAAATACGCCGAATCCGAAGGATGGAAAACCCTTCCGATGCGTCCGAAAGTCGGCGGAAGGTACAGCGTCCTTTCGAACGTCGGGCTTTTCCCGCTCGCGTTCCTCGGAATCGACGTCGAAGAACTTCTCGAAGGCGCCGCCGCCGGAATCGCCGATTCGTGCGGGGAAGATCCTGTGGCCAATCCGGCGTTCCTCGGGGCGAAATACCTTTTCGAAGGTTCGTCCGAAGGCCGGAACGTCGTAGACCATTTTTTCTTTACCGACGCGTTCGAATCGGTGGGGAAGTGGTACCGCCAACTTTTGGGCGAAAGCGTAGGGAAAGAGTTCAGGAAGGACGGTTCGCGCGCCAATGCCGGACTTACCCCCACTACCTCCATCGGTTCTACCGACCTCCATTCCGTGGGACAGCTCTATTTGGGCGGTCCGCGCGACAAATCGTTCACGTTCGTCCGCGCGGTTCCCGTCGAAGAGCTCCGCGTTCCCGGTAATGCCGCGCTCGACGCGGTGGTTCCCCATATCGCGGGAAAGCCGCTCCAAACCATCATGGACGCCATCTACCAAGGTACCGCCGAAGCGTACCGCGCCAAGGGCATTCCGTTCGCCGAGTGGGAACTCCAGGAAGGTTCCGCCTACGACCTCGGGTACTTCCTCCAAGTCAAAATGTGCGAAGCGGCGTACTTGGGCATGATGTTCGGCGTCGATCCCTTCGACCAGCCGAACGTCGAAGACTACAAAGTCGGAACCAAGCGCGTATTGGCGGAAGGTTCGTAACGTTTGGAACCGCCCCGGTACCGGGGTGGTTTTCCAAATCCTTGTTGCCAAGAAAAGGGAAACGCGTAGGCTCTTCCACGTATTTCCAACTTTTCGAACATGCGCCAGTCGACGCTCATCTTCGTCCTCAATCCGAAGGGCGAAATCCTCCTCGCGATGAAAAAGCGCGGTTTTTGAGAAGGGAAGTGGAACGGTGCCGGCGGTAAAGTCGAAGAAGGCGAGACCATCGAAGCCGCGGCAGTGCGCGAACTCCGCGAAGAAACCGAAGTGGACGTCGCCGAGACCAAGCTCGAAAAGGTGGGCGTCCTTCATTTCACATTCGAAAAGAAGCCCGAATGGGATCAGGACGTCAACGTCTTCTTCGTTCGTGATTATACCGGCCCCGACGCCGTAGAAACCGAAGAAATGGCTCCCAAGTGGTTCAAAATCGAAGACATTCCGTATGACGACATGTGGGCCGACGATCCGTATTGGCTTCCGCGCGTCCTCGAGGGCGACAAAGTCGACTTCTCGTTCACGTTCGACCCGGACGGAGACCTCGTCGAGGTAGTCGAAGGGTATACCGGGTAATCTTATGGAACGCGCTTTGCGAAAATTCGCGATCGCGTTCTTTTTTGCATTCCCGATAATGTTCGGGCCTTTCGCGCTTCCCATCCTCGTTCTTTCCGTCTTGGTTTTCGGGCTCCGGGCGTTCGGGCACCTTTCGGCTTTCGAAGGAAGCCGGTTGGTTTTTCTGATTTTCTGAGCGGCGGTCCTTTCGATTTGGACGCTCGCTGCCAAATGGAGGGAATTCGAGTGGAAAAGACCACGGGCCGAAACGTTCGCCGTCATCGCGTTCGCCGTCCCGTTCTGGGCGTCCTCTTTCGCGAATCCGGGATTCCCGATCGCCGAAGCCGCGAAAGGGGAGACGTATTCGGTGCTCCCGTTCCTTTCGATTTTCCTCGTCGCGCTTTCGATATCGGCGTTTCCGTCCGATTGGAAAACCGGATTTCTCAAGGCGTTCGTACTGGGGTTCGTATGCGCGAATTTCCCGTACGCCGTAATCCAGCGCCTCGGGCTGGATCCTTTGGCCGACACGTTCATCCTGCCTTGGCAGGACGGAAGGGCGTACGGGACTTTTTGAAATCCCAATTCGCTGGCGTTTTTCGCCGCGCTCTGCCTGCCGCTCGTATTTTCCCTTTTCCGAAAGGGGGTGCCGAGGTACGCGTCGATAGCCGCGCTCTTTTCGATATGCGTCCTCAGTGGCAGTTGGAGCGGGACTGCGGTATTTCTCGGATACTTGTCGTACCGGTATTTCGGGTTTTTAAAAACCGCCGTAGTGGCGTTGGCCGTCGCTGCGTCGTTCTTCGCGTTTTCCCAACACTTCCAAGACAAGCGGATGTCCGTCTGAACGCGCTTCGCGATCGTCGTCGACGCTGCTGAGCGTTCGTTTTCGAATCCCCGCACCCTCCTTCTTTGAAACGGCGCATGATCCGTGGAAGAATGGTTTTCAGCCCACCGGAGCGCCGAAGTGACGAATTTCGTAGACCCGCAGACGCCCATAGACCGCGCGCATTTCCTCTTTTTCGACCTTTCCCTCGTTTTCTGAACCCCGTTCGCGCTCGCCCTTTTCGCCGCGTTTTTCCATCTGTCACGAAAAACCGAGAGGCCGGTTCGTGAGGCGCTCTCGGTTTTCTTCGTTCTTTCGTGTTTGCATACGCCGGATTCGGCGCACCTGCTTTTCGTGGCGTTGCTCCTCGTTAGCGGACGACCGGTTCCGAAGAAACGGGTATTTTCGGTTTGAAAGGCGTAGCGTCGCAGAGGTTTCCGATTCCGTCGTTGTCGGAGTCGAGCTGGCCGGGGTTCGGCTTGCCAGGACAATTGTCTTCGATGTCCGGAATCTGGTCGCCGTCCGTGTCTTTCGCCATCGGGGCGGAAGGAACCGACGTCGTGGGAACCGGAGCCGTCGGTACGGGCGTTTTTACCGGATTCGTCGCGGTAGCGGTCGTCGTATTTACGGGCGCCGACGGAGTTGACGACGTAGTAAGGCTCGTTCTCGGAACGATGGTCGGAACGGGGTTTGCTGCCGAAGGTTTCGGAGTCTCGGGAACGAGGCTTTCCGGTCAGTTCGTTCCGCTCCCCGCTACCGGGACGAGGTCGTCGACGTTTGCCGACTCCATCCATTCGCGGATTTTCTTCGAACGCTCTTCGCGAAGGCTTTCCACCCGCTTGGTTATCCGTTGCCGGAGTTCTCCGTTCGAGGCTCATTTAGCGATTTCCTTGCGGGTCGTGCCGATGATTCCGTCCTGCGCTACGAGATACGCTTCGCGTTCGGTTTCGCGCATGAGGAGGCCTTTGGAGAGGGAGGTGGCACCGCTTCCCATCTTCGCCTTCACGCGGTCGCGGATAGTGGGTTCCTTGAAGAAGAAGTCGACTTCGTCCGCTTTCGGCATGCTCGCGTCCATTTCTTTTTGGATGCGCGGGAGGATGGCCTTGAGTTTCGAACGGTCGAGTTTGGATTTCACGGTATCGTCCATCGGGTCGGTGAGTCCGGATCCCGAGAAGCCGCGGGCCATCTTTTCGAGACGGTCCATGTAGACGAGGTCTTTGACGGTATTGTCGCGAACGAACGCGTCGTTCATGACGACCGCCATGGCCAATCGGTTTTTCTTCATTTTGAATGCCTTCGGTTCGAAGACGACGCCGTTTTCCGGTTCGACGCGTTCGCGGTTTTCGATGCCGTCCTTATCTTTGTACGTTACGTCCACGCCCGGGGTTTCCGCTCCGTTTCCGGTGGAGTCGATGACTTCGACGGAAGTTTGCGCCGCCGATTTTTTCATACGGACGGACGTTCCCCGCACTCCTGCGGAGAGGTCGGAGGTATTGATCGAGAAGAACGAACCTTCCGTAAGCGGCTTGAGGATGCGGGCCCAGATTTCTCAGGATCCCAACGAAAGTTCGGTATTCGATCCGTCGGATTTCGAAATGGAAATCGAAGAATTGGCCGCGAGACGCACGACGCTCGCGTCGGCGAACACGATTTCCGCGGAGGAATCTTCGCCGGTCGTCACCGTATCCCCCACGCGCACGGAATCGCCCACGGCGAAAGCCTTCGAGCCGCCGGTATCGGAAGCCGCGTTCAACGAGACTTCTCCGTCCACGCGGTTCACGTAGGCGATCTCCGCTCCGGGGGCCACGGTGACCGATCATGTCGAAACGGCCGCTTTCGAGCCCGACTCCGTGGTTTGGTACGTCACTTGGCTAGAGGAATCCCTTCCTTTCGTCGCGTACCACCCGCCGGCTCCGAGAAGGAGCAGCAAGACGACGACGCCGACGATTTTCGCGGCGGATGACGGATTTTCCATAGAACGGGTATACTGGGGTAACTTTCCGCATTATAGGTCCGCTTCATGAAAAAAGCAACGCACCTTCTCGCCGTATGGGCGACGACCCTCTTCGTCTCGTTTCTCGCGTATTCCGCGCTCTCCGGCCCGATAGGCGACGACCTCGACTTTTTCTTCCTCTACAAGGTTTTCCGAGGGGCGCCTTCCGACAAAGTAGCCATCGTCAAAATCGACAACGCTTCTTTGGACGAACTGGAAAAAACCGACCTCAGGGTACTGAATTTCTCGAAGTCGGTTTTCGCCCGTCTCATCGAAAAGCTCGAATCCGACGGCGCTACCGCCATAGGCGTGGACGTGATATTCGCCAACCGTTCCGCCGATGAGGCGGTTCTCGCCCAGGCGCTCGAAAAAAACCGCAACGTCGTCATCGGCGCCAAAGTCTGAGTGAAGGGTTCCGGCGAAAGGGTGTTGCCCCTTGCCGCGTATTCCGGCGCTACGTGGGGCATGGTCGACGTGCTCTTCGATAAGAACGTCGTTTCCAAAATCCCGCCGTACGCCGAAGTTTCTTCGTGAAAAACCGCAGAATCGCTCGCGCTCGCCACGTATCGGGCGATGATCGGCGACTCGTCCCCGGCATGAAAAATCCGCGACGGAAAATACGTCGTGAATCCGCTCCGCTCGATTCCGCTCAATTCCGACGGGGTTATGCTCATCCCGTTTTTCCGCGAACCCAAGACCTATCCATCGTATTCGCTCGCGGACGTGCTTTCGTGAAAAGTTCCCGCCGGAACGTTCAGGGGCAAGGCGGTATTGGTAGGGGAGTACGGAACGCTCATCCATGACGAGCATTTTTCTCCGGCCGATCTCGGAAAAGCCATGCCGGGAGTCGAATTCCACGCGAATTTCCTCGACGCCCTCATTACCGGACAATTCCTCCGCTCACTGACTCCGACGGAAATCGTCCTCATCGCCGCCCTCGCCGCCCTCGCGGGTTCCGCGGTATTCCTTTTCGCGTCGGTTCCCGTTTCGGTCGCGTTCGCGTTCGCCTTCCTTGCCGGAACGCTCTTGTCCGGCTGGTACGCCATGGC
>JBAQKV010000049.1:0-15663 GCA_049301335.1 Patescibacteria group bacterium | reverse complement strand
GGACTGAATCATTCCACCAGATGCTGTCGCCGGTATCGTAGGTGCCGGGCTTCACGTCGACGGTCCAGGTTCAGCACGAGAGGCTGCCCGCGTTCGCGGTGGTCGCGATTCCCGCTACGGCGAAGATGACGGATACGGCCCGGACGGTCCAGCGTACTCCGTCGGTTTCATTTTTGAAAAACATCTCCCTGGGGGTGAATGGATGTACGCCCTCCATTTTAGGTTAAAAAAAATCAGGAGCAAGCGAATATTCGCTCCCCTGACGCTTCGTCGCATAAAAAAATTATTCGAAGCGTTGGCAATGGGCGCCGAGTTTGGAAAAACGTTCGACGTCGATTTCCCTACGGTCACCAGCTTCCGGAGGAAGGACGGTTTCGCAAATCTTCGCAAGGGCGAAGTCGAAAAGGTAGGATTCGGCGATTCCCGGAAGGTAGACGTATTTTCCGTCGTGGGAAACTTCCACCGGCCGAAGGAACGGTGCGTTCGGTCACGTTCCGGCGGTTTTGACGTATTTCTTCAGCGCTTCGCCATGAAAATCGTCGAGGGCATTCGGAAAAACGTCGGCGAAATATTCGAGTTTCATCGTGTCGGCGTCGAAGAAAAACAACCGCGACGGGTGTCATACCGCGCATACGTGCGACTTACCGCCGAATTCGAAAACCCGGTGGCTCGTGTACCGGAATCCCGTAGGGTGGGAAAAACTGCCGGCCTTGGAAAGTTCGCGTTTTTCGTCCAAGTCGAACCGGTCGATGACCGCCGGTCCGAAATACGAAATCGAACCGCCGCGCATGTTCGGGTCGAAATTATGGCAGGAAACGAAAACCCTTTTCCGCTTCTCGTCGAATTCGAAATGCCCCGTCGCGACGGCGGAAGCCTGATGGAGGGAATTGACGCCCGTTCCCGTATCGATGGTCCGAAAACTTCCGGGCAGGACTTCGACTTCGTAGAGGACTTTCCGGACCAGATCGAAGAGATCGTCCGCGCCCACGTTCTTTTTCAGGGCGTCGATGAAATCGCGGAACCCTTCCGAAACGACGTTCCCGGCGGGGAGTTCGTAAAGTTTTGGCGCGGCGTCGGCTTTTCCCGCCGGCGTCCTTCGGTACAGCTTCTCGAAGTCCGAGTAGACCTTGTCGATGAACTGCATCCTGGTCGGACAGACCTTCCCTATCGAAGGGATTTTGAAGCCCGCGTCGAAGAAGCTCGAATGGAAAACGACCCCGTCGAGCTCTTTGGATACGTGCGGAGGGCGGATGAGATACTCCGAAACGCTCTTCGATACGAATTTCCTATCCGTGAAATCGAGATTGCAGGAGTAGCATTCCGAAACGTAATCGAACGTCTCCCGGGACCTTCCGGCCCGAGTGAAGTAGAACCGTTCCCTCCCGTCCGGGGATTTCTTTGGAGACTTGAAAAACGTCGCCCCGAAACGGACGTTGTCCAAGGGGACGTCGAACAGGTCGTTGCTTTCGAGAATGGCGAACGTTCCTGCGGCAGTATCGAAATCGAGGATGAATTTCGCGTCCTGGAAGGTCAGCAGGAAACGGTTTTCGCCCGTTTTCACGATACCGTGGGGATCGTTGCCGCCCTTGACCAACGCGAACCTTTTCCTCTCGGGATCGACGGCGTCGAGCGTGTCGGAATTCGCCTGCGAAAGGGTTTGGACGTAACGGATTTCCCCGTTCTTGAAATCGGCGAAAACGACGGTAGGAAAAACTCCGCGAACGTCGCGTTCGTCGCTCTGGAGAAACGACACGACCGGCACGGGAAAAGATTCGGCGTACTTCGAGAGCGCCGGAACCTTCCGTACGGCCGTAGTGCAAACGAGCGAAACCATGGGCGCTAGTCTTTCAAAACGAAAAACCCCTTGTCGACCAATGCCCTTGCCAATTCGGCGAATTCGGATCGTCCGATGGCCTTATTCCAAGGTCCTTCGCGGTAATTTTCCTCGAAAGTTCGGGAAGGGTCGAAACGGGAAAGTGCCCCCCGTCCGCCCGAAGAATCGATACGGTAGCCGGTGCCGAGATTTTCGAGCTTTCCGTCAGCGGTTTCCGCGACGAACGGGAAAACGGAAAAGGAACGGGCGAGGAGCGCGTCGTCGTCCAAGCCTTCCGTTGCCGGCGGCTTGCGGAACGGATTGGACGGCAGGAGGGATTTCATGTGGTAGTACAATCCCGAACGGTCGATGAAATTCCAATAATCCGTGGGCGGAAGCTCCGGATTGTCCGGATGGAAAAACGACGTGAACTGCGTCTTATGGACGCTTTCGGCCACCTTCGTTTGGAGAAGGGCGTATTTCGGGTTCTTTTTGAAATCGAAACGGAGGCGGAGAAAATCCCCTTCTTCCCCGGTTTCGAGAAGTTCGAGACCGAATTTGGCGGGATGTCTGGCGTACACGCTTCCGTAATTGAGTCCGAAGGTGTTCGGCGTGCTGTGGAAATTCGCCCGTTCTTCGGCGTTCTTTTTCAAAAACGCGTGGGTCATGAGCATTTCTTCGGCGGTTTCTCCGGGAAGCCCGAGAATGGCGTACGAATGGAAAGGGATGCCGTTCCGGTCGAAATTGCCGATGATTTCGGATTTCTTCTCGATACTGAGTTCGTGCCCCTTGTTGATGAGGGCGCTCACGCGGTCGGAAGCGCACTCGAGCCCTACGCCGCAGTACCTCGCTCAGGATTTCGCGAGTTTCGCGCACGTCGCGTCGTCGAACGCCTCGTCGAAGCGGGTGCGGAAACGGTAGAGAACCTTCACACCCCTCGACAAAAGCTCGTCAGCGAAATCGGACATGTCTTCCGCGCGTATGGCTTCGTCCCCGAAGAATACGTATTCGAGGCCGTATTTTTCGATGAAATCGACGCACGCTGCCACGTATTTCCGCATGTTTTCGCGGTAATCGTAGAGATGGGTCGAATTGATGGTACAGAAAAAACAACTGCTCCAGTAGCACTTGTACGGGAACATGCGGAGGTACGCCGATTTCTTTCCGCCGATCCTGCTTACGAAGCGGTCGGATGCGTAGTACGCCCGTACGAAGTTGTCGTACAGTTCGTCTTCGGGGATGGGCTTAGGCTTCTTGAAAACGACCGATCCGTCGGAAGAACGCATCGCGAGGTTCTCAAGGCTTTCCGTCGGCTCCCCGGCTCCGATCCTCCGGATCAGTTCGTTCAGCGTCCTCCCGTAATCCTGGTAGGCGACGTAGTAGTCGAAAATGTCGAAAAGTTCGGGGTGTCCCTTGAATTTTTCCACCCACAGGATGAAATCGGACTGTTCGTTCGCCCGTGTGGCGTCGATGACGACGACGTTCCTCCGCTCCCGGAGGCCTTTCGCCAAATGGAAGATTTGGGAAAGTTCGGTCGGCCAGAAGAAATCGAAAATGACTACCGCGTCGCGGATATCTTCGAGATACTCTGATTCCACTCCGCGGAGGAACTCTCAAAAATCGCCTCCGTCCGCACGGAAAAACGGTTTGAGGTTTCCGATGGCGGCGTCGTTGGAATTGAATCCGGTGGAAGAATGCGCGACCGAATTGGTGAGCGTGACTTTCCAGTCTTCGTTCCCGGAATTGAAGACGTCGGCGACGGATTGGAAAATGCGGAAATACGCCGCGGATTCTTCGGCCGAACACATGCTCTCGGTCACGGACGAAAAGCCCGAAACGGCCCGGTTCAGGGTTTCGGCGCCTCCGAGCGCTTCGTTTTCGCGACCGGCGAGGGAAGGAAAATCCAAAGAAAGCAGGCGTTTCCAGAAAAGCTTCCCCAAGTCGAGAACCTCCACTTCCCCGACCTTTCGAAAAGCCTTCCCCGAATTTCCGTTCAGGATTTTCGGATCGAGCTTGGAAACGGGACGTACGCGGACGATTCTTTTATTCATCGGAGACGAGGTTAGCCTTCCCAAATCCAAGAGCGGAAGACCGATTCGATCGCGGGATCCTTCATTTTCCTGAAGATGCAGTCGAGGATGCCCGTTTCGATGCGGCGCTTGTAGTCGGTTCCGTAGTTGGCGTAGATGGTTCCGGCGGCTTTGAAGTTCTGCGCGGGACAAGAACCGATGTACGGCTTGTAAGCGTCTTCTTCGTATCCCGGAAGCCCTTCGATGACCGAAGCCGAGAGGATGGCCTTCGTCGCGGGCGCGGTAATCATTCCGAAGTACGTTTTGCGCGCGTCGGCGGTGACTTCGCCTACGAGGAACTGGTCGTGCCCCATACGGCCGAGCATGCGGCCTTCGTCGCAGCTGTAGATCTTTCCGTCGTAGTTGTACGCGACCTGTCCGATGACCGCACCGCAAGGCGAACGGGTGTCGACGTAGTTCGGATCGGTGCGGTTGAGGATTTTTTTCAAGAAGATGGAAGTGTAGCCTTCCTTGAGGGAAATCCCCTTTTTCAAACGGAGTTCGAGAAGGTAGTCGAGGACTTTTTCGTAGGTTTCCACGAATTCTTCCGGCGAATACCCGAGGGTCTTCTTGGCGTTGGCTCCGAATCCGAAAGGGCTCAGCGGCCTCCAGAATACCTGCGGCAACCCGAGCTCCACGTGGCCGTCGACGCACGCTTTCCAATTCTTGAGCGTGAAATTGGTAACGGTAAGGAGCGTCGAGATGACGTTCTTCTTGCGGTACTTCTTGATCGAGTACTGGTTGATTTCGTTAATCCAGTGCGCGACGTTGGCGTACGAATTGCCCTCCTTGTAGATACGGTTGAAATTGTGGGTCTTTTCGTCGCCATCGAGGGACGTATTGAGCCCGACGTCGTTTTCCAAAAGGTATTCGAGCTTCTCTTCGGTCATCAGGCTCATGTTGGAAATGAGCGCGAATTTCGTGCGTTTCCCAAGCTTTTTCGCCTTCTCTTTGGCGTATTCGATGCAGAATTTCACGACTTCCCAATTCACGAGGGGTTCCCCGCCCTGGAATTCGATGGTGATTTCGGGCGCGGTCGTGAAATAGATGGCGTCCAAGGTGTTTTTCGCGGTCTCGATGGACATGTCGAGCTCTACGGCGGACATGGGCGCGGCCGCGGCGTGGCAATAGCGGCAAGAATGGTTGCAGCGGAGGGTCACGACGATAATGTGGAGGTTCGGTCCGCAAGCGAGGAACGCGTGCTTCTTGGCGAACTCGTCGGCGAGCTTCGCCGGATCGGGATTGATGAACCCCTTGGTTTCGAGTTCGTCGCGCTTGGTCCCGTCCTCGAGCTCCCCCGAAAGGAACGCGTGGAATTCGGACGTGGAAAGGTAAGCGAACTTTCCGGTTTCGTTGGTAATGAGAACCGTTTCCCCATCGAGCTTCTTGAAACGGAAGAACCCGAGGTTCTTCGGCTTGACCGCGTCGACGAATTCTTTCGAAATCCTTCGGGAGAGTGGAAGGTTAGACATGGAGCGAGAGGAGGTAGTTCATAAATTCCGCGAATACGGCGCCCGGATCTTCGTTCTTATCCAAAACGAGGATTCCGTTCGAATACGAGATTTCGAGCTCGTCCGACGGGAAATGCGCGGAATAGTCCGCTACCGCTTGGGCGACGTTCTCGGGAGAATAGACGGTTTCGTCGATTTCGTAGGTCACTTTGGCCATGTGGAATGCGGATTATTTCTGGATGTCGAATTCCATCTCGAGCTCCTTCAGGATTTCGTCGATGCTTTTTCCGCTGTTGGTAATCGTTCGGAAATCGTCGCCGTCTTCCACGACCATCGCCTGCCTGAGGCTGTGTTCGAGTGCGGTGGTGACGAGTTTTTCCCGGATATCCTTGTTTTCGGAAGTCACCCGTTCGCGGAGGTATCCGTCGAGGATGGCGCCGGAAAGGATTCCCGCCATGGCGGCCGGACCGACGTCCTTGCCCTTGTCGTGGAGATCGCAGCGCACCGTGATCCCGCCTTCGGTCCTCCGGAGGAAGAAATAGCACGTGTCGAGGTACGGGTACAACGCCTTCATTACGACTTCCTTCGAAAAAAGGCCTTCGTCTACGAAAAATTCGAACGTTCCTTCTCCAAGGATTTCATAGGAAACGTTTTCATCCGTTCTTTCCGACATGGTATGGGAATGGTGGGTAGTAACATCCTCGAAAGGATGGAGGATTGTATGATAAGCCCGACCGAAATCAAGCGGGGCGGGCGACTTCTTGTCGAAACCCCCTTACGCGCCCAAGGAACGGAGCGCGAGTTCGGCCGAAGCTATTTTCCAGAGCGCGAATGAATGCGGCGTTTCGGAATGCGAATCGAAATACAGCGTCCTGTCCTTCGGGGAAAGGTATTCTTCCAAAAGCTTTCCGCAGTATTCCGAAGGAAGCATCCCCCTCTTGGAAAAATCCTCGAGCAGGCCGGCGAAATACCCGACGTTCCTCTCCTCCATGAGCCAGAGCCGGTGGTCCGAAAGGGATCATACCGTCTTGTGGCGCTTGGTCGAAAGTTCGGGAACGAAAGCGCCCAAGGCGTTCTTATAGAAGAGCTGGTTGTCCCACTCGGTCACCGGGTACCTCGAAGGGTCGAACTTGTACCGAACGGGATAGGAAAACATCCGGTTCCTGAGCTCCGAGGACGCGAAAGGCGATACGTGGACGACGCCTTCCGACTTCGCCATCGCGGAGTACAGCGTCGAGGCCCGGTGGGAATTTCCGAGCAGGTCGGCAATGACGGCGAGGTCGTGGAACGACGCGGGAGTTCGGGATGAATACGCGTCGGCGGCCCAATCGGGCAAGAGCGGGGCGGTTTTCGGCCCCGGCATCCTCGCGGTCACTTCGTACACGAACGAATCGAGCCTCGAGAGGAGTTTCGACGGATCGGACACCGGCCGTCCCATGAGGGCGGAAATTCTGCCGTCGGGGTCGGCGAACGCCTTTTGCTTGGACATGCCCTTCTCGATGGAATCCGGCCAATAGAGGAGATACCAGAGAGCGGACATGACGCTGCGGGTGGATCCGACCTGCGCGTCGGTTCACGATCACGAGACGACCGTACGCACCCCTTGGCGGGCTGCTTCGCGGAAAGCCTTTTTCAAAAGGATGCCGAAACCCCAGAGGTCGGACGAATCCCCTATCGCCGAAACGCTTTCGGAAAACAGGGAGACGTCGTCGGGGGAAAGGGCCGCTTCGAAACGCTCCACGCCGATTTCCCGAGCCACCGCGACCGAATACGCGTCGTCCGAAAACGGGGTTCTCGGATTGGTGGCCGTAATGGGGAGAATGCCTCCGCGCCGGAGTTTCCCGTGCCGCACCAGGGCGTTCAGGACGACGCTCGAATCGAAGCCGCCGCTGAAAAGGACTCCGATCTTTTCGCCTTCGGTTGCGACCACGATCCGTTCCACCGCTTCGTCGAACGTTTCGCGGTAATCCGTCCACGCGGCCCCTTCCGTCATTTCCGTTTTCGAAAAATCGACCCGCCTGACCCTCTCGAAAGACGTCGTCGCGGCCACGCCGCCCACGAAACCGTACGTCGCGTCGGTTCATCATTGCTGGGAAGACACGCCCCGGAGGAACGTACGTCCTACGGGAAGGCTCTGGTACGCGAGGCCCGCGAGGACGGCGTCCGGATCGGCTTCGAACCGGACATCGAAAAAAGCGGCCGCCGCGGTGAGCGCGGAAACCGAATCCGAAAGGAAGACCATGCCCGACGCCGCGGCCACGAAGGGGCTTTTGAAACCGAGCGCGTCGGCGCGGACCGTAACGGACGGCGCCGACGGATCGACCGTAACGGTGGAAACGGGGTATTCGGACGTAGCGCCTACGGCGGCGGCACCCAAACAATAGGGAAACGGCGGTCGGTCGCCGCACCAAAGCACGCCGCATTCCGAAGTTCCGTACTTTTCGGCGACCGGAAAACGCCCCCCGAAATCCCGAAGGAACGCGTTATCGGAATGGGAGGCCGCTTTCACGACGCAGACGAAACCTTTTTCCATGGTTCGGATGGTACGTGAAATCGCCGCATTTTCTATAGAAACTCCGAAATCGTCGATTCTCCAGATGACTCCGGGAAGAATATTGTTAGAATGGCCGAGTCGTCCGGATACGTCCGATTCCGTCCCGCTCCAAAATGAAAAACCTGCCCCACGGCTCGATACGCGTGTTCTCCCCGCAAACGAAAGACGCGGGAATGCTCCTCATGCCCGAACTTCCCATCGGGTACCTTTGCTGAACCCTCGTGGAAAAAGTCGGGATGGACCCTTCGTCCATCGTGGCGGAAAGCCTCTACCCGTTCAAGAAATACGACGCCGAGCTTTTGCGGAACCTTCCGCACTACCGGGAAGATTTCTTTTTCTTCTTCCTGGAAGAATACTACCACTCGAGCGGATACCTCCTCCCCTACCTGGTTTCCCTTTTCGAACGCGTTCCGGAAGCGTTCGCGAAAAAAGGGACGATCGTGCACAGCTTCAAGATTTCCGAGTCCGAGAGTTTGGAACTCATGCGGAAATTCCCGTTCGTGTCCCTCGTCATCCGAACGGACGCGGAATATTTTTTCTACCAGAAATACTGCCAAGGAAAACCGTTCGAAGAAATCCCGAACGTGACGTACCGGAATGAGGACGGCGAACCCGTCGCCTCCTTTTCGGAAGACGTCGATTATCCGCTTTCGGAATACCTCGTTCCCGGCTACCGCAACGGAGTGGCTATCCGCGACAAGGATTCGGTCCACCGCATCATCGGCCTGCTCGACGAAGACGGGGACCGTACCGACGACCGCGAATTCTACCGCCGTCCGAAAGCCCGGGTCGTGGAGCATCTCGAAAAATCCCTGGTATCCCAAGGGTATGCGATGTTGACGACGGGGCGGGGCTGCAAATACGGCTGCACGTACTGCTACCGCGGCGTGAAATATTCGAAAATCCGCCAGATTCCGCTCGAAACCGTAGAAGCCGACCTCGAGGAACTGAAGAAATACGGATTCAAAACGGTATACCTCTACGACGACTGTTTCCTTACCACGAACGCCGACCGAATCGACGATATCGTAAAACTCCTGGGAAGGTACCCGTTCCGGTACCAAATCGCCGTGCGGTACGAAATCTGCACGCCGGCCATGTTCCGAAAAATGCAGGACCTGGAAATCTCGTTCGTACAGATCGGGCTCCAATCGGTATCGAAAGCGACCAACGCCGTCATGGGAAGGGGCTTCCGGGAAGAACCCTTCCGCAACGTCGTCGCCGAATTCAAAAGGCGCGGAACGTACGTGTCGGTGGATACCATCCTGTGACTCCCGGGGGAAAGCCTCGCGGAATTCCTGGAAACGTACAATACGGCCCTTACGATGGAACCCGACGGCATCGTGGTGAATTCGCTCTTCCTCAACCCGGGAACGAAGCTCGCCGATAAGGTCGGGGAATACGGAATCGAATTCAAATCCAGCGATTCGCATAACGTCCCGGTAATTTCCTGAAGTTCGACCTTTTCCTCAAAAAACGTCGATCTGGCGAAATCCTACGTAAAACGGTCGATGGAGAAATTCCCAGGCATCGAAATCACCCTCAGGTAATCCGAACTCACGAACGCATGGAACAGAAACGCGAAGGGGAATGGACGTTCGACGGTAGCGTCGCGCAGGAATTCTGCGACCACGCGAGGAAACATATCCCCGACTACGAGAAGATTATCGGACTTTGCGTCCGGATTGCGGAAAAACGCCTCCGTCCTGACGCGAAAATCCTCGACGTCGGCAGCGCTACGGGATATACGCTCGAACGTTTCGCGGATGCGGGGTTTTCGAATCTTTTCGGAGTCGAAGCCTCGGAAGGGATGATTTCGAAATCCTTCCAAGGCGCGAAACTCGTCCATTCGAACCGTTTTCCCAAAGAATTGGCGCCGTTCGACATGGTCGTTGCGAACTGGACCCTCCATTTCGTCATCGACGAACGCGCCGAATACGTGCGCGACGTTTACGAAGGTCTCGTTCCGTGAGGTTGCCTCATACTTTCCGACAAAGTCCTGCAGAGCGAGTTCACTCTCTCCCTGTACCACGATTTCAAACGGAACCAGGGAGTGAGTGAGGAAGAAATCGAATGGAAACGGAAATCCGTCAACGGGGTACTCGTCCCCTATCCGGTCGAATGGTATCTCGAAACGCTGAAATCCGCCGGATTCTCAAGCGTCGAGATCGTCAACGCCGCACCGTCGTTCGTTACTTTCCTAGCCATCAAATAGCCGAAAATGCACCAAGCCTGAGCGTCCCCGTTCGACGAACATCCGGGATTTTACGAAGACGACAACCGGCAGCACCGGAAGTTCAGCCCGGTAACCCGGGAGACGATCGAAAAAAAGCATGCCGCGCTCCTTCCGCCGGAACTCGTGAAAGGAAAAAGCGTGCTCGATCTCTGATCGTGCCTTTGAGCGACCGGACAATGGAGCCTCTACCATGGAGCGGCGTCGTACGTGGGAGTGGAAACCCAGCCCGAATACGTCGCGCTTTCGCGAAAACTCCTATCGCACCACGGCGCGAAAGCGGAAATCGTGGAATCGGGCATATCCGAATTCCTCGAAAACGACCCGCGGACATTCGACGTGGTATGCCTTTTCGGCGTCATCTACGCCTTCGTCGACTGCTTCGGAATCCTTTCGAAAGCGGCGGCGAAATCGAATTCGCACGTAGTCGTGGAAACGCTCTATCCGAGCCTCCCTTCTGACATGATGCAGGCGCCGATCATCCGCCTCGTTCCGTCCCAAAAAATCAACCTTTCCAACGATACGGCTTCGCTCGTGGGCCTCTGATCGAGAATCACTCCTCTCGGACTCAAAACGGTCATGGCGAACTTCGGATTCTTTTCGAAGGAAGGGCTCGTATATCCGGAAAGGATATTGAACGCCCCCGACATCTACCAGCCCCTCCCTTCGGCGGAAGGGCTCCTGAAAATGTTTCCGGGCTCCGTCTTGAGCGGCGAAGACGCGGTCGCCGCGGACGGCACGTACCTCTGCGACCGTTTCCGGTTCATCATGCGTTTCGAAAAATCCGAGCGCAAACTCCGTACCCTGGAGGACGACCTTACGGGCGACCGAACGGGAAAAATCGTACGTTGGAATTAACCGGACGTTGAAAGACGGCGAAAATCCGATAGTTTAGGACACGATCCTTACCACTCATCCAAAGGCACCATGTCGGCGAATCTCGAAACCCTCTACGGCGTAAAATATCTCGAACCGGGCACGAGCGCGGTGGTGGAATCCCCCGAAACCGACGCGTACTCGTACGTCACGTATCTCGGAAAGTATTCGGTGAACGTCGAAAACGGCGACAGCGCGTGGATCGTCGAAAACGGCGGCAAACAAGCCCGCGTCGCCAAGGGGCCGACCGTCGTGGAAAGCGCCGTTTGGACCACGGTCATCCGCGGATACCGCACGGAAGAAAAATCGGTCGGACTCAATACCAACACCGTACTTCCGTACGTGAACGGATGTTCGACCAAGCAGGTTTTTCCGCCGGACCGCTCGGGAGACCCCACTCTCCAACTTCTCAAAATTCCGCCGTTTTCCTCCGAGCAGGCGCACCACATCCACTCGACCGTCCGCGTCGTCTACGTACTCGACGGATGGGGTTACAGCATCGTCGGAATGAACGGGCACGTCGTTAAGAAAAAGCTCGTCCCCGGGATGCTCGTCGTGCTCGACAAGATGTGCCCGCACCATTTCGAAACCGAAGATTCGTGGCTCACGGTCGTTCCGCTCCACGTGTTCAGCGCCCTTCCGAAAGGCATCGAAAACGACCACCCGATGTTCAACGGAACCTTTCTCATGAACCAGGGCGGATAGTCGCAGCTTCAAAAAAACCTCCGGATTTTCGGAGGTTTTTTATACGAACAAGTGCGTGAAGACTTCTTGGTATTCCAATCCCCTTTCGGTGAGTTCGAACGCCGTTTCGGTTTCAGTCACGAAACCGAACGATTTCGCGAGCGACATGGGTTTTTCGAGAACGGCGAGGTTTTCGAAACGGTCTTTCGGAATGACGCGGTTCCGACTTCAGAGCACCATTTTCCGGCGGTCGGAATCTTCGGTCGAATAGACGTGTCCGCGAACCACGGTTTCACGCGGTTCGGCCGCCATGTAGGTGGAAAAGTCCGAATCGCGCACGAAGACTTCGCGGCCGTTGTACGAATACGCCGAATGTCCGAAACCGGCGAGCGGCATGCCCGAAACGTAATCGTTCTCGTACTGGTGGCGGTACTTGTCGCCCTTCGAAAAGTATTCGCGGCCATAGCGGAAATATCCTGCCGCGTCGACCTTTTCGCGGAGTTCGCGGTAGAAGTCGTAGACGAGGTCGAGCACGGCCTCTTTTTCTTCGGTATCGGATTTTCGGATCTTTCCCAGTACCGACGCCTCGTAGTAGTAGAGCGGGTAGTATGTCAGGTGCTCGGGCGCAAGCGCCAATACCGCGTCGAGATCGCGGCGCATGGTCTCTATGGATTGTCCCGGAAGCCCGTACATCATGTCGATATTGATGTCGTCGAATCCGGCAGCCCGAGCCTCGGCGAAGGCGTCTTCCACCCGTTTCGCCGAATAGGTACGGTTGATGCGGGCGATAATGGGCTCGTCGAACGTCTGGACTCCGAGCGAAACGCGGTTCGCCCCGTTTTCTTTGAGCATCTTGAACTTGCGCGCGTCGAAAGAATCGGGATTGCCTTCGAAGGTGAATTCGTACCCTTCTTCGAAATGCGGAGCCAGGTATTTTCGAACGATGCCCAGGAGCTTGGCGAGACCGGAAAGAGAAAGGAAAGACGGCGTCCCTCCTCCTACGAAAAATGTGCGGACGGAAAAATCCGGAACCGCTCCCGCGAACTCGGCGATTTCTGCTTCGACGCGGTCGAGATAGGCGGATTCGAATTCGGCGACCGATTTCGCTCCGGCGACGATATGGAAATTGCAGTAGGTGCAGCGCGTCTGGCAGAACGGGATATGCGCGTACGCGTCGAGGACTTTTCCAGAAAACGGGGCGTAGAGGCGGCTTCGCGGAACGTCGCGCATGGTTTCGTTGGCGTTCCAGTCTTCCGATACCGGATACTGCATGACGAAGTCGCGCTGGAGTTCCACGAAATTCCGCATGAGGCGGAGAAGTTCGGCCTTCGACGACTTGTCGTCACAAAAACCCCACGCCCGTTCGGTACGGGCGAAAAAATCGCGGAATTTTTCGTGGTATGCGGTCATCGCGGAACGGTTTTTCGGATTATCCGAGCGCTAAGTCGTAATTGAAGACGATTCGGGAAAATCCGTCCTTGGGTTCGGCGTCGTTACGGTACATCTGCCGATTGCCCACGTACGTATTATGGATCGGTCAGAGCTCCGAGCGTTTCGCGAGGTCGAGCTCGAGTTTCTTGGCGCCGTACGAATGGCAACCCCGGCAATCGGTGACGACTTCGAGGTAATCCTTCTTCTGGGATTCGAGCGATATGCGGCAGTACCGGGTCTGGCTGTAGGGAACGTACGGGAAATGCAGATGGAAATCGATATCCTTGAGGTTGGTGGTCTGCCAGCCTTGGAAGGTATTGAAGACTTCCGCCTTGGAAATCCCCGCCTTACGGAAGAGGTTCTGGTAGAACGGAAGGTCGATACCGATGCGTACGTGGGTCTCGCGGGCGGAAAATTCGCGGATCATCGGATCTTTGGATTGGCCCACGAGCACGTTGCCGAAGACGACTTCGAACGGTCCGCCCGAGAACGCGCGCAACATTCCAAAATCGTTGACGACCACTTCCGGACGGGACGCGGCTTCGAGATAGTCTCGTACGAGATGGGTGAACTTTTCAAAATGGAGTTCCGACACCTGGGGAGTGAGCACGGTAACGTGTTTTCCCGACTTCCTTACGAAATCCTGAAGCGCGGGATTCGACAATATGGCGATCGCGTTATGTTCGCAATGCTGGTCGCCGACGTAAAAACGCCCGTACTCCCCATACTCTTTGGAGAGATCCGAAAACTCGGTGAGCTGGTAGGCATTTTCCATGTTACCGGGCGTTACGGTATACTTCGCAGCGGGTTTTGGCACACGGGATTCCGAGCATCTTCTCATGCAAAGCGGATCCGAATTCGGTCAGTTCGGCGACGTCGGTGGCGAGTTCGGAGTATTCTATGACTTTCTTTAAGAACGCGATGTCTTTTTTGAGAATGTTCGCCCCTTTTTCGCGCCCGACGATCTTGAGCGATACGACGTTCGGAACGTCTTCGAACAGCTTTACCGAACAGGCTTTGCAGTCGGATTCGGCGGCTCGGTACGAGTGGAAGGACTTCTGGTATTCGGCATCTTCGCCGACGTAGGCGGCCTCGCGGTTGCAAACGTAGGGAATGCCCTCTTTCAGGCCCTCGAGATGGAGCGACGAGCAGACGCCGTCGGTATCGTAGCACCAGTCGTTCTTGATGAAGATTTCGAATTCGAGATCCGGGAACTTCTTCGCGAGAACGCGGACTTCTTCGAACGCCACGTTGCGCGGCATGATCATGCGGTTGATCCCGTAGTTCTCCACCCAGTAGGAAACCGCGTCGGCGTTGAGTACCTGGTTGAGCGAACTGCAATGGATGGCAATGTCCGGAGAAAGCCTGCGGATAATTCCCGCGATGAGCGGATCCTTGACGATGAGCGCGTCGGGGCCGACGGCGATGGCCGCGGCGATTTCCGCTTCGATTTCTTCTTCGCTTTCGACCAGCGGGGTATTGTTGAGTGTCATGAACGCTTCCACGCCTTTCGAGTGGGCGAAATCGACGAATTTCTTCGCGTCGTCGTGGTTCGAAAAATTCGCCAAGGAGCCGTCTCTGCGGTTGAGAATGGTAGAATACCCGCGTTTCTCGTTCCAACCCCCGGAAACGATGCCGAAATAGGCCTCTTGGGCTCATGCTTCGATGAGTTCGACCCCTACGAGCAGGTTTTTTACGGGAGCGAGGATTTTCATCATGGAACGAATCGGTAATTGACCGCGCATCATAGCGCAACGGGGCTACGAATCAAACGGAACGGTTCCCGGAATTTTCGCAATACGGTCGAGAAAGGCGTTGAACGCGTCGCGTACCGGATATTCTTCCGGGAGCGTTCCCGAGAATTCCTTTTCGAGAAATCTGTTCACGTAGGCGTCGTAGATGGCCGAATTTTCCCCGTAATAGAACGCGACCTTGTCTTTGAGGGATTCCGGCGAATCTTCGAGGATCGAGGCGATCTTTACCTTTTCTCGCTTGTCGAGGAAGAAGTCTTCCATCACGACCATGTTCGGGTAGACGTTGCCGTCGGAATCGACGACGAGTTCGCTCTTGAAAAGGTGCACGGCATCCGACGAACGGAGGTTTTCGAAGGTCAGTTCGAGTTCTCGGGAAGCGAGCGAGGATTCGATGGCCGAGAATCCCGCGTTCAGCACGTCGACGTGCCCAGGCTTCCAGCCTTCCACGTACGATGCGGGAAGAAGGTTGATATTGGCTCCGCCGAGACCGGCCACGTAGCGGAGGTTCTTTCCGAAACGGTCGGCGGTTTCCGGCTGGAACACGAGGTTGATCTGGTGCTCGATTCCCCTTGCCAGCATTTCGCGGATTTTATCGTAGAGCCCGGCGGTCTTGTCAAGCGAAATCCCACGGGTAAGGGAATGCGAATACGGGTCGCCGTTGCAGCTGACGATGAGTTTGACTCGGTATTTCACGCAAAAATCGAAGAACGCGGAGTCCGCCATGAGGAGGTTCGTGTTGATGACGAAGCGGATGGGCGGTCGTCCGGAGGCGTCGGATTCGTCCCGCCTCCTGTCGGT
>JBAQKV010000048.1:0-7647 GCA_049301335.1 Patescibacteria group bacterium | reverse complement strand
GGAGGAGGGACATTTCACGGTACGCGTTGGCGTGCTTGGTGAGGTCGTCGTAGATGACGAGGGCGTGTTCGCCGTTCATCATGAAGTATTCCCCTACGCAGCATCCGGTGTACGGAGCGAGCCACTGCATCGATGCCGGAGCGGAAGCTCCCGCGACGACGACGGTGGTGTAATCCATGGCGCCCGCCTTCTTGAGTTCTTCGACGAGGGCGACGACCTTGGAGTCCTTCTGTCCGATGGCGACGTAGATGCACTTCATGTTCTGACCCTTCTGGTTGAGGATCGTGTCGATGGCGATCTGGGTCTTGCCGGTCTGGCGGTCGCCGATGATGAGTTCGCGCTGTCCGCGGCCGATCGGTACGAGCGAGTCGATCGCCTTGATACCGGTAGCCATCGGTTCGTGGACCGACTTGCGGCTCATGACGCCGGAAGCGACGCGTTCGGTCGGGTAGAATTCGGTAGCCTTGATCGGTCCGAGCCCGTCGAGCGGGTTACCGAGAGCGTCGACGACGCGTCCCAAAAGGCCCGGTCCTACCGGAACTTCGAGGATGCGGCCGGTGGTCTTGGCGATGGCGCCTTCCTTGATGGTGCCGAATCCGGAGAGGATGACGATACCTACGGAGTGCTCTTCGAGGTTGAGCGCGACGCCCTTGGCGCCGGACTCGAATTCGACGACTTCGTTGTAAGCGACGTCGCGGAGACCTACGACCTTGGCGATACCGTCGCCGAGGTAGACGACCTCGCCGGAGCTTTTACGCTCGGGAGAGAGGTCCGTGGAGTCGATTTTCGACTCGATATCGGCGATGATACGGTCGAGAACGTTGGTGGACATGTTTTTCGTGAATGAGGGGAATTAACCGAGGAGTCGCTCGATGCGGGAGAAAGAAAGGTCGACCATTTCGTCGCCGAAGAAGGCACGGAGGCCTCCTTCGAGCGACGGGTTTTCCTTCCATTCGGTATGGAAGCCTTTGTCGAAGTCCTTACCGAAAGCGTCGGCGAGGGCTTTTTCCGCAGCTTCGCGGCCCATGGAAGGGAAATATTCGACGCGGAGGGTCTTTTCTCCCGTGCGGATGGCATTGAAGATGCTGACGCCCCGGTTTCCGAGACGCTTTTTCAAGGTCCGGTAGAGCTTCAAGGACTTTACGACGGAAGAGAGTTCCTCTTTGCCGAGTCCGGAGATGTCGATGGTTTCGGACATGTTTGGGAAAACGGTTTAGAGGTCTTTCGCGAGGTTTTTGACGAGTTCCGCGTTAGCTTCGGACTTGCCGAAAACCTTCTCGTTGATTTTGAGCGCCACCGAAACGACCTTGGCACGCAGGGATTCTTCGAGCGCGCGGCGTTCGCTTTCGACGTCGGCAAGGCCCTTCGCGCGGACGGCGTCGGCTTCCTTGTTGGCTTCGAAAACGATGAGCGACGCTTCCTGTTTGGCGAGGGTTTTCGATTCTTCGCGGATGGATTTTCCTTCCCGCTTGGCCTCGGCTACGATCTCGTCCGCCTTCGCGCGGGCTTCGGCTTCGGCTTGTGCCGCGTGTTCGCTCGAACGTTCGAGTTCGGCGCGCTTCGCGGCCTCTTCGTCGAGGTACGCGAGGTACGGCGAAAATACGAACTTCTTGAGTACGAACGCGACGATGCCGAGGTTTACGGCTTGGATGGCGAGGGAGCCGAGATCTACGAGACCTTCCATGGTCAGGACGGGAAAAAAACTAGGAAAAACGAAAAACGCTTATTTTACGATGAAGAGCGCGGCGAAAGCGAGGAGGCCCGGGACTTCGCAGAGAGCGATGGCGGTAAGCATCTTCGCGTTGATATCGCCGGAAGCGGACGGGTTGCGGCCGATCGCCTGCATGGCACCCATACCGATAAGACCGATACCGACTCCGGAGCCGATTACGCCGATAAGAGCGAGGGGAAGAAGATTCATAGTAGAAAAGAAAAAAGATGAAAACCCTGGAAACCAGGGGTCGGGCATCCGCGCGGGATAACCGGCCCCCAGCTTCCCGAAGTTAGTGGGAAGCGTGTTCGGTAGCCTCTCTGAGATAGAGGCCGGAGAGCGTGGCGAAGATATACGCCTGGAGGAACGCGACGAGGAGCTCGAAGAACCAGAAGGGGAGGACGATGAAGCGGAAGGCTCCGGTTCCACCGGACGGGATGAGAGAGCCGACGTACACCGCGACCGAGATGAGGATCGCGCCGACGAAGATGTTGAGGAAGAGACGCATGGAGAGTGAACCGACGCGGACGAATTCTCCCACGAAGTGGAGCCATCCGACGAAGACGTTGACCACCTTTTCCGCCGGGGAGTGACCGGAGAAGTTGAAGAGGTAGTGTCCGAAGTGGCCCTTGAACCCCTTGGTGTAGATTCCGGTCGCCTGCGCTACGAGAACCGCGGTGAGGCCCATCACGAGGGTGGTGTTGAGGTCGGAGTTGACCGGGCGGATGTATTCCGCCGCCGCCGGAGCGACGAGGATGGTCCAGTCGAGGAGGAGGCCTACGAGGTTCGCGAAGAAGATGAAGACGAAGAACGTGCCGAGAAGCCAGAAGAACTTGCGCGCGTTTTCCTTGTTGCCGACGGTGCCGGTGAAGAACGCGTCGAGACGGGCTACTACGTCGAGCCCGAAAGACTTGAACTTGGAAGATTCCTTCTTCAGGGAACGGTTGAGCACGGCGGCTACCGAAAAGAGGGCCAACATGACGATCCAGGTGGATACGACGGTGGTCGTGATCGGGTAAGGGAGGCCGGGGACGGCGGAACCCATGGTCGCGGGAATGTGCGGTCCGGAGTGTTCGGTAGTGGCGTGCGCCTCGGTGTTTTCTACGTTTTCGGTGCTCATCGTGAATGGGGAACGTGTTTGGGCGCTTCCGGTTTTTCGAAAAACGAAAAAATTCCGTTGTTCCGGAAAGCGGCGAAAGTATATCTATCCAAACCGCTTTCGCAAGTTGGAAAAGCGGTTATCTGAACCAGATGGCGGCGCTTCCCGTGACGTTCGTGCCGTTATGGTTGGAATTGCCGCGATACGAGTACGTAAGGGATCCTTGCGAGACGTCGCACTCGGTGGCGAGACTTCCGTTTTTACTCGCATTCCCGTGTCCGGAATGGATGGAAGTGACGAAGATTCCGTAATCCCAGTTCTGTACGCAGGAGCTGTTGTCCACTGCGCCGTATCCGGTGGGGTAGGAGTCCGTCCAACTCGTACCGAGGGAATTCGCCTTGGTGTACCGGGTTCCCGACCACGCCGTTCCTTTTATGGTGCTGACGGTGACCGCTACGCACGATCATGCGGTGGTCGACCAGGTGGAGGCGAGGTAGGAATGGTTGTCGAACGTAAGTTGGCTCGGATTGGGAATGGAGAATTTGTACGCGGTCGAATAAGAACCGATGTTGCCGGTCGTTACCGAAGATCCGCCCGTGGACATCGAAAACGCCACTTCCGTCGAGGCCTTGGCGAGCGGGAGCGCCGCAATTGCCGCAGAAGTCGTTCCGCGCGAAGCCGGATTGAAAGTCCCGCCTCCGCATTTGAGGCTGTGGAAATTCTGATTGGTGGAGACCGTGGACGTGGAATCCATGTAACTGTATCCCGCGAGAGTCCATCCGCCGCCGTCGGTCGTCATGTCGCAGTAGGTGTTGAATGCCGCGGTCCCACCTACTCCGTCAGGGTCGACGGAGTAGGTCCCGTCGGCTGACGATGGCAGGGCAGTCTTTATGGCGAGGCAGGTCGAATAGGGGATTTTGGTCGCCGAACAGCCCATCGTGGTTCCGTTGTCGGTACCGGCGCAACTCCAGTTGAAGGCGCCGTCCGATCCGTCGGAATCCACCGTTGCGGCATTGCCCGCGGAGCAGAGGCCCGAAGACGGGTATCCGGGTACGGAAGACCCGCTGGCGCTTCAGCAGGTTCCGTTGACCGGAGGGACGTTCGATACGTTCGACGAGCTCGAACCGTCGATGAGCGCTCCCGTCGAACTCGACGACGTCGGATTTTTCACGAGTCCGGCCACCGAACCCGAGGAAGCCGGATAGTTTCCGGAAACCACCGCCGCGCCCGTGACCGGGGATACGCCGGCTACTTGGAAATACGACAACGAACGGGGCTTGCCGCCGGAAGGCGATTTCGATACGGCGTCCATGGCGCCTACGGAAAGGTATTTCGAATCGTAGGAAGCGGTGACGGAGTCCAGAATCCGGTACCCCACTTTGAATTTGTCCCGGTTGAGTTTCAGTTTCGCGTAGTCGGGGTTTCCGGCCGAGTAATTGGTGCCGGACGCGTTCCAATCTCAGCCGGTCAGGGCCGTTTGGTCGCCGTCGACGTACACGAAAGCCCCGGACAACGCCGCTCAGGAATCGTGCATTACGTAGAAGCGGGGGGAATTTCACGTGATCGCCGCTTCAGAAGAAATGGCCGTTTGCACCGATCTCACGTTGGCTTTGATGACCGAATCCTTGGCGTCCTGCGAATATCCCGAAAGCGCTAAAAAGCCGATGGTCGCCAGAATCGCGAGGATCGTGATCACCACGATGAGTTCGGCAAGGGTGAACCCCGTCCATTTTCTTCGGAACGCGCGCTTCGTCGCAACTTCGATTCCGGAACGCATGACGAGGGAATGAATATTAAGTTTCCGTGAAGATTTTAAATGATTGCGCGCGTTCGGTCAACGCGTAATCGCTTTACGGAGAAAAAACGCCTCGGAAAATTCCGAGGCGTTTCGATTGCGTAGCGGGATTTAGCCGAGGTGGACGAACCCGGTGGCTTCGCCGTCGAAGTCGAGTTCCTTGGTCTTGTACTTGGCGACCGGTTCGAGATTCTGGCCGAGCGCGGTGAGGAAAACGGCCTTTTCTTCTCCGTACGGGAGAACGAGGCGCGCTTCGAGATTTTCGAAAAGCTTCACGGCGTTCTTGGTCCCCTTGAGGACGAGAAGGTCGACGTCGCGGAAGAAGTCGGCGATTTCCTCGGTGATTTCGAGAACGTCCGTTTCGATGTACGCGACGTCGCGGTCTTCGAAACGGAGGGTGAAGAGGAGGCCCGACGGGTGGTCCATTACGTGGACGAGGACTCCGGACGTTTCGTATTCGCCCGGAAAGTCGATTCTCATGCCTTCGATGTCGATGAATCCTTCGCCGAGGAGGATTTCGCGCTTTTCGGAGGCGATGGCGACACGGCCGTCCTTTTCGTAGAGTTCCATAATGGTGTGGGGTTATTAATCGCTTTCGCGGCTCGGCCGCATATTACATATATTGGAGGTTTTTGCGTATGAAACCGTAAATGTCGGGTTTCACGTTCGCGGTCTTGAGTTCTTCGAATCGGAACCAGCGGAATCCGGTGAACCGTTCGCCCTTCTCCATTCCGCCCTTGAACGGCGTCGGTTCGGACGATCCCGAATACTTCACGAGGAAGAGGTAGACGTCCTTGTCGATGATCGGGGAGCCCTCCTTGTGGGTAGCGATGAACGAATAGTTGATCTTGGTCATGAACTTGATGACCTCGAGCTCGGCCGCTTCGAGCCCCGTTTCTTCGCTGATTTCGCGAAGGGCGGTGTCTTTGGCGGTTTCTTCGCCTTCCATGTGTCATTTCGGGAGAACGTACTCATTGTCCCCCTTGCCGTTCTTTCGTGCAAGGAGGAGGACTTCGATCTCGTTTCCGCGCTTGCGGTAAACGATTCCTCAGGAACTCTTTTCAAAAATCCGGTTCATTTCCAATACCCTCTATGGGGTTTCCGGTTAGGCAGTGATGTTGATTGCCACGGAGTATACGGGCGTTCGCGGATTACGCAAAACGAATTCCTTTCCCGCGTTTTCGGGGGCGGTCGGCAATCCCTCCGAGGATGCCGATTATTCCCCCTTGAAATCCCGAGGGAATTCGGTATTCTCGCGCCGTATTTTCCCGTCCGGGAGTTTTTTGTGACAAACGGACGATTTCCCCACACGTTTCACCTTCGCACGATGCGGTTCACCGTCGACACCTCCGTATTGAAACAGGCCATCGAAGTCGCGAGCCACGCTACGGCTTCGACGAACATGACCCCCATCCTCGAGAACCTTCTCCTCTCCGTCCAGTACAAGCGCGTGGTCGTCACGGGCAACAACATGGAAATGGCGATCGAGTACGTCATCGACACGGGGGTAGAAATCGAATCCGAAGGCGCGTACACCGTGTCTTCCAAATTCCTCGTCCCGTTCGTTTCGCTCCTCTCGGACGAAAAGGTGACCATCTCCCTTGGCGCCGGCGGTTCCTTGGAATTCGTCACCCCGACTTCCGACGCCCGTTTCAAGGGCGCCGACGCCTCCAAGTTTCCGGTCATCCCGGGCTTCAAGGCCGAGAACCCGTTCCGCATTCCCGCGGCGGATCTCAAGCGTGCCGTGGAACGCACCCTCTTCTCCACTGCCGAAGGCAACATCCGCCCGACGCTCGCCGGTATCTACCTCAAAGTGAACGAAGACGGCTCCATCGCGTTCGCGTCGACCGACTCCTTCCGCCTTTCCGAATTCGTTCTCAAGAACGCGGTCACCGCGGGCTCCAATCCGGCGGGCATCATCGTTCCGGCCAAGACCGCGACCGAACTCTCCCGCATCCTCACCGAGGACGGCATCGTCGAGCTCTACGTCAGCGAAAACCAGCTCCTCGCGGTCTACGGCAACGTCAAGCTCTTCTCGCGCCTCCTTAACGGCCACTTCCCGGATTACCGCAACTTCTTCCCGAAGAAGCATTCCACCCGCGGCGTCGTCCTTCGCGGAGACCTCGTCCAGGCGCTCCGCCGGATGAACCTCATTTCCAAGGAGAACAATTTCAATACCAAGATTTCCTTCCGTTCCGACGGAGGAATCGAACTCTCCACCGGAGATACCGAAATCGGTGCGGGCCGCGTCAACATGCCGGCTTCCGTAGAAGGCGAAGACAACGCCATCGGCCTCAATTCCACCTACCTCCTCGAGGTTCTCGGAGTCATCAAGGACGACTACGTCAGCATCGATTTCGAAACCAGCCTTTCGCCGGTCATGGTCCGCGGGGTTCCCGCCGATACCGATAAGCAGTCGTTCCGGCATATCATCATGCCCCTCAAGATTTAAGGGAAACTTCTGAAAAACTTCGACTTTCGAGCTCTGAACTGCGCTCCGTACTCGCCGTACCGATAAGTACGGCTCGCTTACGGGGCTCGTCCATCGCTCGAAATTCTCGTTTTTGAAAAGTTTCCGCCAAATAGCTTCGGCATCCCGTGCCACAAAGTGTAAAAAACTCGAAACCACCCCCCAGTCCCCAGTAAGCCCGTTCCCATGCTCGACACTCTCAAATCCCTCGAGGCCGATGCCCTCGCTCAAATCCCCGGCCTCAAATCCGAACAGGAAGTCTACGATTTCCGTAATTCCGTCCTCGGGAAGAACGGCTCCCTTACGGGCGTTCTCAAGGGGATCAAGGATTTGTCAGTAGAAGACAAGCAGACGGTGGGCAAAGTTTCCAACGAACTCCGCGACCGCCTCACCGCGGCTTTCGAAGCGCGTCTCGCCGGAATCGCCGAAGAGCGCGTAGAGGAACGCTTGGCGACCGAGTTCGAGGACGTTACCGTCCCGCTTCCGGAAAAAGCTTCCGGACACCTCCATCCGATCACTCGCGCGCTCCTCGAAGTGGAAGACGCGTTCAAGCGCATGGGCTTCGAAGTCCT
>JBAQKV010000047.1:0-12144 GCA_049301335.1 Patescibacteria group bacterium | reverse complement strand
CCGTATAATCGCACGTCATTTCCCGAATACCATGTCCAAAGCCCACCGCCAGAACGGCATCATCATCAAGACCCCCGAACAGATCGAGGGCATCCGCAGGTCTTCCTGGCTCGCCGCGGCGACGCTCGACATGATCTCTCAGTACGTGAAGCCGGGCGTCAACACCGAGGAGCTCGACAACATCTGCAACGCGTTCATTCTGAAGAACGGCGGCATTTCGGCCTGCATCGGGTACCACGGCTACCCAAAGTTCACCTGCATCTCCATCGGCGACGTCGTCTGTCACGGGATTCCTTCCCCGAATACCGTCCTCAAGGAAGGCGACATCGTGAATATCGACGTCACCACCATCGTCGACGGGTACTTCGGCGACACTTCCCGCATGTACCTCGTAGGCAACGTTTCGAACGAATCGAAAAAGCTCGTCGACGCCACGAAAAAGGCGTTGGAAATCGGCATTTCCGAAGTCCGCCCCGGTAACCGCTTCGGAAACATCGGTTTCGCCATCGGCAACTACGCGGAAAAACTCGGATACGGTGTCGTTCGCGACTACACCGGCCACGGGACGGGCGTGTACTTCCACGAAGAGCCGTACATCGTGCACAAGGCTCCCAAGGATTCCGGTTCGAAGATGGAAGTCGGCATGGTCTTCACCATCGAGCCGATGATCAACGCGGGAACCCATAAGACCAAACTCCTTTCGGACGGATGGACGGTCAAGACTTTCGACGGCAAGCTCAGCGCGCAGTTCGAACATACCATCCTCGTGACGGAAGACGGTTGCGAAATCCTCACGACGACGTAATCGCGCCCTACCCGAGGCCGGCATCCGAAAATCCCCCAAAGAAAAAACCCCCGCATTCCGCGGGGGTTTTAAGTTCGCCTCCTTTTCAAGCGAACTAACGTGGATCGGACTTCCACTCGAGACAGCCCATGTCTTGGATTTTCCGAAGGATGTCGGGTGCCGACGGATGGTCTTCGAACAGGGTCTGCAATACGAGCGAAACGAGGTTCCAAGCCTCGGGAGTCCTCTTTTTGGAGAGGAAATCGTCCATTTCTTTTTGCGTCAGGCCTTCTCGCGATTTGGTCAGCATCTCCAGAACGAGTTCCTGGATGTCTTCTTTCGCGGTCATGTCGACGATTACCGAAGCGTACGGGCGGCGCGACCAATTCCAGGTCGAACGCCGACGCGCTGCTTCTTGCGTATCGAGAAAGTTTCGGATAGCCGCGCCGGTCATAGGGTGGCCCCCATTTCCCGCGCGATTTCCAGAACTTCTTCCTTACGTTGGCCGTTTCCGTAGAAAACGACCGAGACGACGGTGACGAGGAGGTTCCACGCCCCGGGCGTCCATTGCTTCTTGCGAAGCTGGGAAATCTGGTAGCGGTAGTAGGCTTCTTCGTCGCAGCCGGCCATTTGGCGAACGAATTCGCCGATTTCGAAGCTTGCGGAAAAATCGAGTTCCGCGGTTACTTGGTTTTTAGGATCCGACATATCCTGCTCCTGTTTCGGGTTTCAATAACCGCCCATTTCCTGGATGGCGCTCAGAACGATGCCATAGGCGGAATGGTTCAGCAGCGCGACGCGTGCCGCGATGCCGAAGACGTTCCATTCGGCTTTCGTCCATTTTTCCTGGCGAATCTCGGCGAGGCGCATCTTGAGGACGTCTTCGTCGCCACCCTTGATCGAATCGAGATACGCGGTGATCTGGGGGACGTGCTTCAAGGAAACCTCGATGACGTCCGGGGGTTCCGGCGCATGCTCGGCCTTCGGTCGTTTGCAGAAACAATCGGCTCCGGTGCAATTGGGCATGATGCCCTCCTTTCGGTATGTGTTTGTGGACGCAAAATCGCGACGGTGTTTTTATACCGTCGCGAATCGAATTGTCAATCGTGAATGTGGATTTACTCTTGGCACGAATAGCCTACCCGAGCCGCTTCTTGAGCATGTCGGTGAACATCTTGGGATTCCCCTGCCCCTTCGACGCCTTCATGCACGAACCGACGAGGAAGCCGAAGAGCTGGACCTTGCCGGCCTGGTATTCGGCGACCTGCGCGGCGAACTCGGTAACCACCTGTTCGACCACGGCTTCGAGAGCGCCGGTATCGTTAACCTGGCGAAGACCGAGACGGTCGACGATTTCGTCGGTGGAACCTCCGTTTTCGAAAAGTTCTTCGACTACCGCTTTGGAATTGGTGGAAGAGAGCTCGTCCTTCGCCACGAGGGCGATGACACGGGCGAGCTCTTTAGCGGGAACCGCGAGGAACGACTTGGATTCTTCGGAGCGGACGCGGGCGTTGTGCTCCTGAACGATGGCGAAAAGGACGGTCGTAACGTACGAGCACGACTTCTTGGCGTCGCCCGTGAGCGTAACGAGTTCTTCGTAGTAGTCGGAGAGCGTTCTTTCGTTCGAAAGGATGCGCGCGTCATCCTCCTGAAGCTTGTAATCGGCAAGGTATTTGCGGCGGCGGTCGATGGGGAGTTCGGGTACGAGTCGGGCGTCGACGAATTCCTTCGAAACGTGGAGCGGCGGAAGGTCCGGTTCCGGGAAGTAGCGGTAATCCATGGCGTCCTCCTTGGAGCGCTGCGGGCGGGATTCGCCGTGCTCGTCGTCCCAGCCGCGGGTTTCCTGCGCCACACGGACTCCGGCTTCGTACATTTCGATCTGGCGCGCGTATTCGTTGTCGATGGCGCGGCCGATGGCCGAGAACGAGTTGAGGTTCTTGAGTTCTACGCGGTTGTTGAGGACGTCGGTGCCCGCGAGGCGGATGGAGATGTTGACGTCGCAGCGAAGCTGCCCCTTTTCCATGTCGGCGTCGGAAGCGCCGCACCAACGCATGATCTTCTGGAGCTCTTCGAGATAGGCGATGACGTCGGCCTTCGAGCGGAAGTCGGGCTCGGTGACGATTTCCATGAGCGGCGAACCCGCGCGGTTGTAGTCGAGGAGGGTCGAAGAACCGGCGTGGACGAGCTTGCCCGCATCGTTTTCGATGTGCATTCGGCCGATACGGAAGGTCTTTTCGACGCCTTCGACCATGGTAGAAACTACGCCGTGTTCGGCGATGGGACGGAACAGCTGGGTGATTTGGAAACCGGTCGGAAGATCCGGGTAGAAATACGACTTGCGGTCGAAGATCGAAACCTCGTTCACCGTCATGCGCATGGCATTGGAAGCGCGCACGGCCAAATCGACGATCTTGTCGTTGAGGACCGGGAGCATGCCCGGAAAGCCCATGCAGACGCCGCAGACGTTCTCGTTCGGCTCTTCGGCGAGCGCTACCGCGTTGCGGCAGGAACAGAACATTTTGGTTTCGGATTTCACGCGGACGTGGGTCTCGAGACCCATGACGATTTCGTATTTCATAATTGCTGGAAAAAGAACCTGCGGATTGTATCGAAATAATTGCGAAACGAAAGCCTTTGTGGCTCAATAGTAAGGATATTGCCGTAACCGTTCCGGCCACATGTCCCCGCTGTTCAAAAAAATCGTCGCAGCTGCCGCTTCGCTCGCGATTTTCGCAAATTCCGTAGGCGTTCCGGCAACGTTCGCCGCAACCGCGCCGAAATCCGTCCAAAAGACGGCGTCGCAAGCGGGGGCGGCGAAAGCGCCTACCGAACTCAAAAACCGGCTCAAAGCGCAGAAATCCGTTCTCGAAAAGAACGGAAAGACCGCAAAATACTCAGGGGCGGAAATCCGTTGGAACGACGCGGCCGCGAAACCGAACCAAATCACGGGACTCAAATCCAAAGCTTCCAAGAACGTCGCCTCCGACGTGCAGGCGGTATTTGACGACCTCTCCCCTCTCTACGCCCAGAAAAACTGAGCGAAAAAGGCCAAGCTCGTCACCGAATCCGAAACCGTGTCCAAACTCACGGGTGAAAAGCACGTACGCCTGAAGCAGTCCTATTCGGGCCTTCCGGTAATCGGAGCGGACGTCGTGGGCCACGTAAGCAAAAACGGCGACCTCTACCAGATTGACGGCGATTACGTCGCGGACGTGACCGTAGGAACGACGCCGGTCGTAACTTCCAAGCAAGCCGTCGCAGTAGCGACCGCCGCATACGGAAAGCAGCCGAAATTCAAGGTTTCGAAACCCGAACTCGCCATTTTGGCGGAAGCCTCGGGACAGGATCTCGTCTGGCAATACGACGCGTCTTTCGAGACGAAAAAGAACGGCCCGTCCAAAATCCGCTACGTAATAGACGCGAAAAGCGGGAAAACGATCCGCTCGTACGATACCATAATGCACGCCGATATTCCTGTGGACATCTCGGGCAATCTCTTGTCGGGAGAGGGCGGATGATCGGTGGCGTTTTCCTGAACCGTAGATACGGCAAACGCAACGTACTACATGTGGGACTATGACAGGTCGACGTTCATATACAATGATTCTCCAAATACCGTTACGTACTCTGACTCTAAATCCGTCGCTCAAAGATTGTCGTCAAACTGGGGAACGAGCGACCCTGCTGAAACTTCTGCGGCTTACAACATCCAAAAAACCCTCGATTTCTACAAGCCCCTCGGATTCACCGTCCAAAACATCGCTTTCAGCTCGACGGGGCAAACGATGCTCGGAATTGCGGTACATACCGGAACCTGATACAACAATGCATACTGGGAACCGGGAAACGCCATTTTCATAGGAGATGGCGACGGAACGAATTACGACAACTTCGGAAGCCTCGACGTCATGGCGCACGAGTTTTCCCACGCTTGGACGGAAAATACCTCGAACCTCGTATATCTCAACGAAGCCGGAGCGCTCAACGAATCGTTCTCCGACATTATGGGAGCAACGGTCGAGCTCCTCAACCAGCAGGACGATCGCGCCTCCTATCCGAACGCCGCCGCGGGCAAAGGCGACTGGCTCATGGGCGAAGACATCCTCCGCCTTCCCAGTATCGGATACGCGTCGCTCCGCGACATGCGCGACCCGGCGAATACCGCTACGGTAGGCACCGGCAGCGAACAGCCCACCAAGTACAAGGGAACCTATTGGTACTCGGGAACCGGCGATAACGGCGGCGTCCACCAGAACAGCGGCGTGCAGAATTTCTTCTATTACCTTCTCGCAGAAGGCGGCAAGGGCGTCAACGACGGTCTTTTGTACAGCGTTGACGGAATCGGATTGCAGAATGCCGCGCGCGTAGCGTACGAAGCGAACAGTAACTTCGTTACCAGCGAGGCCACCTACCAGACCGTCCGACAAGCCTGGATCGACGCGGCGAACGCCGTGAATCCGGCATACGCCGCATCCGTCGCGAACGCGTGGGACGCAGTGGGCGTCAATGAAGAAATCGCGTATCCGGCATTCGTGACCGCAGACGAAAGTTTCGAAAACGACGTATCCGTACCGGCCGGGTGGACTACTTCGGGTTCCGGAAATTGGACGCTCACCAGCGCCACGGGAGCGATCGGGAACAATTCCCTCCAGTCGCCGGGCCTCGCCGATAAAGAATCCGCAAGCGTCACCTATTCGGCAACCACCGATACCGGCTACCTTTCGTTTTTCGCGAGGACGTCGAGCGAAAAGGGGTATGACAAACTCAAGCTCTACGTCGACGGGAACCTTAAAAACGAATTGTCCTGAGAGAACGCCTGGATGCCGGTAACCGCTTCCATTGGGAACGGACCGCACGAATTCACTTGGACCTACGCGAAGGACAATACGCTCTCGGGCGGTCTCGACCAAGTGGGAATCGACGCCGTGCATATCGAAACGATGACGGGGAACGTCGACGTGACGTCGACGACCGGAAGCGGGAACGTATTCTCGAAAAACGGCCTCGCCGCGATCGTTTCGCTCGACGGACAGGGAACGTACCTGTTTCAGAACGTGAACGCCGATACGATCACCAGGGCATCGGCATCCGGAACCGTTTCCATCCCCCTCGTCTCCGCGCCGGACAGTACGAACGTCATCCGCTTCCAATATAAGAACGCGCGGAATTTCGTTTCCCCCATCTACGAAAAAACCTTCTTCGTCGACTCCGCCGCACCCACGAAACCGATCGCTTCGCCCTTCATAACGAATTCCAAGATCGCTGACGTGGCGTTCGAATGGACCGCCACCTCCGATACCGGATCCGGACTTCCGCCCGAACCGTACCGGTACGAGGTATCGGACGACTTCGATTTCGTACGGCTCACCCATTCCGGTACTACGAGCTCCACCGGCGTTACGCTGACTCTCGGCGAAGGAGCCCACTTCTTCCGCGTCACCGCGTACGACGTAGCCGGAAATTCGTCCGCTTCCGACTCCGTGAACGCGTACGTGGACACCGTCGCTCCCGACGCGCCGACGGATTTCTCCTTGAACGGCAACTCCATGATCGGAACCGGAACGGTAGGTTCCGTCGTTCTCTCCGGACTTTCCGGAAGCGGGGAAATCGGAAACTCGGTAACCTATGAAATCCACGATCGAAATTCGGCGCATTCCACCAGCGGAACGCTCGTCATCTGATCCGACGGAAGGTTCGCGTCGACTTTCGACCTCTCTTCGTTCGACGACGGAATGGTCAGCTATTCCGCATACGTCACCGACTCCGTCGGAAACGTCGGGGCTACCGCGCTCGGAACCGTAGGAAAATCCGTCGTACCGGCGGACGGAAGCGTTTCATTCCTGAGCGGAGCGATTATCGGCTCCAACTCGTCCACGGCTCGGATTTCCGCAAGCAAGACCGTCGATTACGAAATCACCGGAGACGTGGTAGGCACGCATACCTGAACACTGGCCGGAGGATCGAGCGCGGACGTCGCGCTCGACCTTTCCGCGGGAGACGGATCCAAGACCGCGTACGTCACCTTTACGGACCTCGCTGGCGTATCCACTTCGGCGAACGCCGTAATTACCGTGGACACGGCACTCCCTACGCTTTCCATAACTTCGCATTCGAACGGCGGCTCGGCCGAAGGCTCGCAGATCGTCCTCACGGGAAGCGTCTCCGACGCCGGAGGATTGGCGACGTTCACCGTCTGAGGACAAACTATGCCCCTCTCGAACGGAAATTGGACGAAAACCCTGTCGCTCCCCTCCGGAGATTCCACGTTCGAAGCTTCCGCCACCGACTCCGTGGGCCACGTAACGACCGTGAGCGTCACCGTAACGAGAACTCCCGTAGTTTCCGGCACATCCGCGTCGCAGATTACCGGCACGGGATTCGTAGCGACCTTCGCGACCGACGTAGATTCCCTTGGATCGGTAGCGTATTGAACCGACGTGAACGCGCTTACCGGAACCGTAACGGAATCCAATAGCGGCACGAGCCATTCCGTGACCGTATCCGAACTCACCGCCGATACGCAGTACTATTTCAAGGCGTACGGAACGGTAAACGGAAAAGACGGAACGAAGAGCCCCGCAATCGCGGTAAAGACCCCTAAGACGGCGACGTCCTCCGATTACGGAAACGACATTACCGCTACGGGTTCCGTGTGGTTCCAGGACTCCAGTTCCACTGGCGCCGAATTCGGAAATTCGAGCGGCTCCGTGACCGTGTACAGCGACGACGGAAAGCATTCCGCCCGTTTCCCTCTCGACGGACTCGTCATCGGAACCAACGGCTGGGACGGCAAATTCTCCGCACCGAAAACGGCATCGGTATCCGGCAGCGTGAGCGATACGGGATACTCGCAGACCGGTTCGGTTTTCGCCATCGGTAACGATACCGCGAGGCTCGCGTTCTCGGGAAAAACCGTAACCGTGAAGGTAGACGTGGGAACAAGTCTCAACGGCAAAACCCTCCGCGTCTACCACTCCAACGACGGGGTCAGTTTCCAGCACGTATCGGAATGCGTGGTTGCGGCGGGCGTATGCCAATTCGAAGCCGACCATTTCTCGTACTACGGATTCGCCGCACCGAGCGATTCCGTACCGGACGCGTATTCTTTCGCTCCGAAGAGCGGTGCGGAATTCTCGTCGGAAGTCATCTCCGATCCGGCGACCCTTACCGGATTCAACGCCCCCGCGACCGTGGCCGTCAGCGGCGGAAGCTACTCGGTAAACAACGCCGCTTTCGTTACCGGAGCGTCCACCGTGACTTCCGGCGACAGCGTGCGCGTTAAGGTCGTATCGTCCGCGAACGCGCTCGGAACGGCGTCTGCGACGCTCAACGCAGGATGAGTATCCGCAACGTTCACCGTCACTTCGAAAAACGCCGTGGTCCGCAGTTCGTCCGGCGGCGGAGGAGGAGGCGGCGGCGGATATTCCGCACCGGCAACGCAAACCCCCGTTGCCCAAACCGGAAGCGTTTCGGGAACCGGAACTTCGCAAACCCCGAATACGAACAAGAAGAACGTCCCCAGCAAGAAGAACGTGAAACCGTCCGAAGATCCGTACGCGGCGGCGAACGAAATCGCCAAGACCGGCACGCTCGCGAAATTAGGAAAAAACGCCGCGTCCAAAAACGTACCGCAAGGCGTAAAACCGAAAATCGACCGCCTCGTGGTAGACCGCATCGTCAAATCGCTCAACCTCGAAGGAAAAACTCCGGAAGCGAAATCCGATGCGCTCGCCAAGGCTGCGGCGAACATGGCGAAGCTCTCGAAATCCAAAACGAAGGGCGGAGAAAAAGCCGTTCTGTCGTACGTTTCGGAACAGCTTTCGCAAAAAGCGGCCGATGCGAAAAAGCCGGCGAAGAAGAAAAACGTACGGAAGCCTGCAACCAACAAGTAAAAAGTCGGTATTTCCGCTTGCGGATAGGAAAATCCGCATATAATCTCCCCGGTTTCCCTTCGGAATAAGAAGAGGAGACCGGGTTTTTTTGACATTAAACGGCTTGTCCTGATGCGGGTTACCGCATTCCTCAAGCCCGTCACGAGACTCCATTTTAAGGATTACCTTTTTTCTCCATATGACGGCAAACACCGCCCTCGTTAAGGATATGCTCGCAAACGCGGTGCACATCGGCCACAAGCGCCAGTACTGGTCCGCTAAGATGCGCGACTACATCTACGGCGTACAGAACCACACCCACGTCTTCGACCTCTCGAAGACCGCAACCCGCCTCGAAGCGGTTAAGGCGGCTCTCGCCGACCTTTCCTCCAAGGGCAAATCGGTTCTCATCGTAGGTACCAAGCTCCAGGCACGCGAACTCGTAAAAGAAGTCGCGATGGAAACCAACTGCTATTACATCGACAGCAAGTGGGTTCCGGGCCTCCTCACCAACTTCCCGACCATCAAGCGTCGCATCGCCACCTACAACAAGATCGAAAAGGATCTCGAAGACGGCGCTCTCGACACCCTCACCAAGAAGGAAAAGTCCCAGAAACTCAAGGAACTCGACAAGCTCCGCAAGGCGTACGAAGGTATCAAGGACCTCAAGCGCACCCCGGACGCCGTATTCGTCGTAGACGGATACTACGAAGGCCTCGCTCTCGCCGAAGCCAACAAGCTCCGCCTCCCGACCTACGCGCTCCTCGGTTCCACCGGAGACATCGACAACACCACCGACTTCGTTCCGTGCAACGTCAACTCCATCAAGTCCCTCAAGTTCGTCCTCGAATACCTCAAGCCGGCACTTTTCCGCGCTAAGAAGGAAAACATCTTCAAGACCGAACGCATCGCTCCGAAGAACGGCGAAGCTACCGAAACCGAAGCATCCGAAGAATAATCCCCTCGGAACATGACGACCGGAAACGAAGACGTATTCGAAGAGAGCAACCTCCCGCCCAAGGACGAACGCGTCCTTGGAGCGGTCTGCTACTTCCCTCTGGGATTCCTTCTTCCCTACTTCCTCGATAAGGGCCGCGAAGATTTCGTAGCGTTCCACGTTCGCGTGGGCGCTTCGTACTTCGTCGTCACCTTCCTCGTGTCGCTCGTGGCATGAGCGCTTCTCTGGTTCTTCTACTTCGTTCTCGCCGCATTCTCGGCGTACAAGGCCTTCAACGGCGAAAAGTACCTCCCGGGTTTCGTGGAAGCGATCGCAGAAGCCGTAAATAAGAACTCCAAATAATACCTAAACAGCAAACCACATGGTTACCGCACAGATGGTCAAGGAACTCCGCGACCGTACCGGCGTAGGAATGGGAGACTGCAAGAACGCCCTCGTCGAAACCGACGGAGACATCGAAGCAGCCATCGAAGTCCTCCGCAAAAAGGGTATCGCCAAGGCCGCCAAGCGCGCCGGCAACGAAACCTCCGAAGGCAAGATCAAGATCGTCGTAGAAGGAACTTCCGCTTACGTAGTGGTCGTCACCTGCGAAACCGACTTCGTCGCCCGCAACGAAACCTTCGAAGAAATGCTCTCGCAGTTCATCGCGATCCGCAAGGAATCCGCTACCGACGCCGAGGCACTCGAAAAGGCAGAAGCCATCAAGGCTTCCGAATACACTCTCAAGGTGGGTGAAAACCTCGTCATCAAGACCCTCACCAAGGTCGAAGGCGAAGTTCTCGCTTCCTACGTCCACTCCAACTTCAAGAACGGCGCTCTCGTCGTAGCGAAGGCCGGAACCGACGCCGACAACCTCAAGCTCGTAGCTATGCACGTCGTAGCTTCCCAGCCGCAGGTTTGCCGCCCGGACGACGTAGATGCCGAATTCGTAGCGAAGGAACGCGAAATCGCACTCGCCCAGATGCAGGACGATCCGAAGAACGCCGGAAAGCCGGCCGACATCCTCTCGAAGATCATCGAAGGAAAGATGGCCAAGCTCAAGGAAGAAAACGCTCTCGAAACCCAGCCGTTCGTAGTGAATCCGGATCAGAAGGTCCGCGACTTCATCGGTGCTGGCAACGTCGTTTCGTTCCAGAAGTTCTCCATCTAATGAATAGACGGTGAAGGGGTCTTCCCTTCCCGTTCATAGCCCCATAGTTTATCGGCTAGAATTAGGGACTCCAAATCCCTCGGGGTAGGTTCGATTCCTACTGGGGCTGCCATTGACACATATTAAGCGAAAAGAGGTGTTCAAACGCCTCTTTTTGCTGTATCCGAAGGGATTTCCCCTCCCCTACTTCGAGTTTCACCAGGGCGAATTTGAGAAGCACACCCTTTTCCGAGTCGGTGGCCGATTCGTAAGACCGGGACAGGATTTCCAAGAGTTTCACCAAAATATCGAACTTCTCCACGATCGAGGATCCGAGCGCCTCGAGGGACGACTCGTCGGACTTGAGCTTCTCGCGGATCGCCTCGAACTCCGAGCGTTTCGAATCGTAGGACACGTCGTCGATACGGCCGCTTATGTACATGTCGGCCAACTTCTCCAGACGCTTCTCGTTCTCGGATTTCCGTTTCTTCACGTCGTCCAACTCCGCGTACACGGCACGATTTTCGCTCGTTACGAGGTCTTGCATCATTTTCCGAGCCTGCGGCAGTAGGTCGGCCGGCATACGCCATTTTTCGGCCAAAGGACGGCAAAGCTCGAAAATCCTCTTTTGGGAGATCGAAAGCTTGTGTCGGTCGTTGTGGTAGTAGGTGAACTTCTTCTTGATGAGCGAGGCCTTCATCGGCTTTCCGTCCGGATCCGTGACGATTCCCTTCAGAGGGAACTCGAGAACTCGGTATCCGACGTTCACGCGGTTATCGCCGTTCACGTCGTCGAAGAGGTCGCGGGATATCACGGTGTCGTGGATCCCGTCGCCGACCATGCCGGCGAACCGGACGACCCCGACGTAGAAATCGTTCTTGAGCATCCGGTCGATCTGGGTCTCCTTCCAGACTCCGGAGTCGGTATCCCTCCCCCGCCCCCTCGTCGGGACTCCGGAGGCGTTCAGCTCGTCGCAGATCTGCGGCACGGAAAGTCCGCTCTTCCTGAGTTCGAAGACCTTCCGGAGCGTGACCGATTCGGATTCTTGGACGACGACCGTTCCGTTCTCGGCGTTGCGGTAGCCGTAAGGCGCGCGGTACGGGACTCTCCCCTCGTCGATCATCGACGTCATACGGCGCATGACGCGCTGCCGCATCTTGGCGATTTCCTCGGCGCCCAGGGAGAGGAAAATCGACATGGTCAAAAGCTCGTGCTCCGTGTAGACGCTGTTATGCGTGTGCACCTTCTTTATCTTCCCCTGGCGGATTGCCCACTTGATCGTTCACTCGTCGACCTCGTTCCTGGAGAGGCGGTCGATGTCCCAAGCGAAGATCGTATCGGCGCGGCCGGCGTAGATCTCCCCCATCATTTCCCCGAAAAGCGGCCGCCCCGGCTCCTTGGC
>JBAQKV010000046.1:0-4187 GCA_049301335.1 Patescibacteria group bacterium | reverse complement strand
TCCTTGGATTCCGCCACGAAATTCACCGGGGTACCCATCGCGGCGATCTTCGGAGTGGTGGAAAGCTTTACGGAAAGGAGCGAAGAAACTTCGATATCCTTGGTGATGGTCTGGGATTTTCCCTGTTCGTTGGTGATCTCGAGGGCGATCTTGTGGGTGCCGAGGGTCGAGAAGGTGTAGCGGCCGATGGCGCCGTTGCGCTGCGAATTGTCGAGCTCGGTACGTTCGCCGTCGATGTTCCACGAAAAGGTGAGCTTGGAAGCCTCGAGGGAATCGGGGTCATAGCTCTTGGTCGCGTCGAACTGGATGGTGTTCGGAGATTCTTGACCGGTGGTGCGGGTGTCGAAAAGGGCTACCGGGTCTTTCGAATTGATATTGATCGAAAGGGTGTCGACGTCCTGCTTGCCGCTCGGGGTCATCGTCTTAAGGCGAATGACGTAGCGGCCCATGCGCGGGAACTTGTAGTTCGCGGTAGCGACCTTCGAAGTGTAGAGGAGCTTGCCTCCGTCGGCTTCGAGGATGTTCCATTCGTAGGTGAGCGGAGTGCCGCCGAGGTTCGGGTTCGCCTGGAACTTGAATTCTTCATTAGCGTAGCCTTCGAGTTTGTCGGCCTTGATAGTCGCCATCGGATCCATGACCTGGAGGTCGATTTCCTTGGTGACGGACTGTTTTTCGTTGGTAGTGAGACGGAGTTTGATGCGGTAGACGCCTTCGACGTAGGTCTGGCGTTCGATACGCGGACCTCCGTTATATCCGGCGACCACGCCGTTGCCGAAATCCCAGTCGGTGTGCACGACGGTCGCGCCGCCGTTCGCCTGGGAAGCGGTAGCGTCGATTACGAGACCTGCGCGACCGGTTGCCGGAGTGATCTTATGCTTGTCGGAATTGGAAACGTTCTGTCCGTTCAAAAAAAGAAGGACGTTGCCAAGCTTGGGAAGGACCGATACGTTCACGCTGGACTGGAGCGGAAGGACGTCGGTTTTTCCTTGGGAATTGCGGGACGCGGAAAGGACGTCGAGAAAGACGGTGTAGTTGCGCTCTTCGCGGAAAGTGTACGCGATGGACGGACCGGTACCGATGACGCTGCGTCCGGTCGGGGTCTTAATCCACCAAACGTAGTTGCGGGCCGGGATGACTACGCCGGACGGGTCGCGGACTTCGTCGGCACGGAGGCTGACGGTGAGCGGAGCGTTGCCGGATTCGGGAGTAGCGGAAGCCTTACCGGAAATCGAGTCGATCTTGGCGGCTTTGAGATAGTTCGCGAGGGTGGAGGCGAGGTCGCCGATCTTCGCGTCGCTGCCGGAATCCTTGCGGACGACTTCGATGGAAGTCACGACGCTCTGCGCCATTACGGCATTGGAGGATGCGTACTTGTCGGCGAAGGTTTCCATCGAGCCCACGATGAGGGCTTTGAGACGGAGGAGGGTCGCGTCGCTGACCTTTCCGTCCACCTTGTACTGGCGGTCGAAATCGATGGCGACGTCGTTGATGCTGCGCTTGAATTCGAGAAAAGTTCCCTGAGTGGCGACGTCTTCCGGCGCGACGGATGCCGCGACCGCCGTCTGGAATACGGACGGGAATTCGAACCCGACCTTCGTTGCCGGAGCGTTGAGCACGCGGATGATGAAGGAAACGATCGCGAACGCGAGGAAGATGAGAAGGAGGCCTCCGGCGACGAACTTGACGGTTCCCTTGGCCTTCTTCACCTTTTCTTCGTCACCCGAAGAAGTCATGATGGTGAAGCCCGCGAAAAGCAGGTACGCGACGCCTACGAGCGCGAGGAAGCTGAGAAGGTACGCGGTAACGTCCTGAACGTACTGGGAGAACTTGCGGTCCTTCTTGATGTTCTGGATGTTGTCGCCGACCACGGCGGTACCCTGGTCGATGGAGCAGTACTTCGAGCTCGCGGGATCGTTGGAATTGCAGTAGTTGACCTTGGAATAGTCGCCGCAGTCCTCGGGAGTGAGGATGTTGCAGCTCGCGAAAGCTTCCGGCACGGAGGACGGGAGCGAAACGGGAATCAAGGCCACGGTTGCGGCAATGGCGAGAAGAAGGCTGGAAACGCTCCTTTTGAAACGGTTCATCGTATCGTTTGTGAGAGATTATCCCGGGGTTTTATCCCCATTCACGGGGAATGTTACCATATTCCGAAATTTGCCGCAAATCCCTGGGCGGCCTTTTGCGAAAAATCCCCGAAGAAAGAAAAAGGCCCGACTTAATAGGTCGGGCAGGCCTCTTCGAAATTCGCTCATTCGATCAAATGCCGGCGCTGGCACTTGAGAACGGCGGAGAGGTCGGAGAGGATCGTCTTGGCGTCCTTCTGGGAGTCGAGCGCCGTCTTGAAGTACGCGTCGAACTCGGTGGAAATGCCCTTGTCGAAAGAAACGGCCTTGGTTCCCTGCTGGGGAAGGAAGCTTTCGTATTTCACGCGGGGAAAATCCTTGCTGACGACCTGTTCCTTACGCTTGTCCACGAGCTCGTTGAGAGCCGGGAGCACGTACGGGAACTTCTCCATGTACGATTCCTGCGACTTCTTATCGGTGAGGTGGATGACGAAATCCAATCCCCCCTGCTGGTCCTTGGCGTATTTGGAAAGGGCGAAGTAGTTGAACTTGGCGAGCGAAGCGGGCTTGTCGGAATTCATGAACGGAATTCCGGTCGTCTTGAGGTTGCGCTTGTTGAGGACGTTTTCCTGAGAGGCGCGTTTCACCGAATACTGGATTTCGCGGAGATAGGAAGGGTATCCGAAGACGACGCCTACTTTTCCGCGTGCGAACATGTCGGTCGCCGTAAGTCCGAGTTTGTCCATATCCGGTTTCAAGCGGGAGAGGTCGTTACCGTTAGCGGAAACGCCGCTCGGGGCGTTCGCGGGCACGCCGAAGCCCAGATAGTCGCCGAACGCCTTGGAAGCGTCGTTCTCCCCAAGCCCTTCGAAAGAAGAAATGCCGTTCTGAACGAGAAAGAGCGCGGCGAGATCGCCGGAGTTCTGAACGTATCTGCCTCACATGCCGAGTCCTGCGAGGACGGTATCCGACGGGGATGCCGAAGCGGAACCCGAATCCCCTTCTTCTTGCGGCGCGGCAGAAGCTCATTCCTGCGACTGTGCCGCAAGTTCTTTCCAAGTGCGGGGTACGGCGTTGGTAACGATGTCGAGATTGTAATAAGCGGCCATGGTTTCATATCCCAAGGGGACGCCCTTGAGATAGGAGACGGTGATGTCCTTTCCATCCTTGTCCTTTTCCTGCCTTTCGGAAACGAGGGAATCGAATACGCGGTTGAAATTGCGTCCGAAATCCTCGGAGCGGACGTATTCGTCCGGAATCGGTTCGATTTTCGATTCAAGGACGCCGGCCCCGTCGGACGGAACCATGAACACGTCGGGCGAATTGCCGTCGGCGATGACGTTGAGGAGGGTTTTCTCGTAGTCGGAGTAGTTCGCGAACTTGGTGATGCGGACTTCGGTATTCTTATACCGGTCGTACTTGGATTTGAAATCCTTGACGATGTCTTCGTAACCGGCCACGTCGTCGCCCACTACCCAGACGCTGAGTTCCTTGGGTCATTTCGGACCCGCGTCCTTCTTGCCGGCGGACAAGATGGAGAACGCTATTCCGGCACCGAGGACGGCTACGGCGACGATAGCGAAAAAAATGAGTTTTCTCGGAGACACTTGGAAAACGGAAACTGGGTAAAGGCTTCTTTAGGGGCGGAATTACGCCACGCGGGAAACGATCTTCGCACGGATTTTCTCCATCTCGGCCGGTTCGAGCTTCTTCGTTTTGGAGAAGTCGATATCGGCCATGGAATCGGCCGGTATGAGGTGGTAGTGGAAGTGCGGGACGTCGAAGCCGGCGATGACCGTGGCGATTCGGAGGGTTCCCACCGCTTCGCGGAGGGCCGGAGCGATCATCTTCGCGGCGGCGAAGACGGCTTGGTAGTACGGCTCGGGGACTTCGTAGAACTGGTCGATTTCGATCTTCGGCACGACGAGGACGTGACCGGGATGCACGGGATTGATATCAAGGAAAGCGAAGACGTATTCGTCTTCGTATACCTTATAACAGGGGATTTCGCCCGAAACGATTCGGGTGAACACGCTCTGTTCGGACATACGCGTAGGGGTAAAAGCCCGGGCAGTATACCATGGGCGCGCCATAATTCAATTTACAAAGTCCGCGAACCCCGTA
>JBAQKV010000045.1:0-1541 GCA_049301335.1 Patescibacteria group bacterium | reverse complement strand
GGATTCGATGCTCGGAACCGAAGACGACGGCTTCGGCGAAAAGAAGGCCTTAAAGAAAATCGGCGAACCGAAGGCGAGGAAGGGCGAGATATACGCGCTCGGGGACCACCGGGTCATGTGCGGCGATTCCACCGATCCGGAATCTGTGAAGAAGCTCGCGGAAAGCGCCGGGGCTTCGGGAAAGATCGGAATGCTCTATTTCGATCCCCCGTACGACATCGGTCTGGACTACCGAAGATGAATGGGAAAGACGCGCGACTACGGGGCGCGAAACACGGATGACGAAAAGTGAGCGAAGGATTATGTGGAATTCCTCCGGAAAGCGGTGTCGAACGGATTGTCCGTAGCATCGCCCGACGCGCACGCTTTCTCCTGGTGCGACCCGAACCATATCGGAACCGTCCAAGCCGTCCTGTCCGAACTCGGGTGCGTGCCGAGGCGCGTGTGCCTGTGGATCAAGAACAACATGAACGTGACCCCTTGAGTGGCGTTCAACCGAGGGTACGAACCCTGCGTGTACGCCGTGCGGGGAAAGCCGTACGTTTCCAAGGAACCGAAGAACCTCCACGAAATACTCGACAAGGAGGTCGGGGCCGGAAATCGGACTGCGGATGACGTAATGGACCTGTTCGACGTCTGGCTCGCCCGGAGATTGCCGACGCAGGAGTACGAACATCCGACCGCCAAACCCCCTACCCTCCACGAGAAGCCGCTGAAGCGTTGCACGGCCGCCGGGGACTTCGTCCTCGACCTCTTCTGAGGCAGCGGAAGCACTCTCGTCGCATGCGAGCAGCTCGGACGCCGGGCCCTCCTCATGGAGCACGAACCCGCCTTTATCGACGTAACCATCAACCGGTATGAAAAACTCACGGGAAAGAAGGCCGAACGGATCGGATAATCCGGAAATCGCGGCCGGAGAGGTATTCGCACTCGGAGACCACCGGCTCGCCTGCGGCGACTGCCGGGACACGGAACTGGTCCGAAAACTCTTTTCGGGATGGTCGGAAAAGTTCGACCTCCTCCTGACCGACCCGCCGTACGGGGTGGATTACGTCGCGTCAAAAGCCGGATTCGCCGGGATTTCGGGAAACCATGCGGAAATCGAGAACGACGGACTTACGGACGACGCGTCGTACGCAAGGTTCACCGAAGACTGGCTCTCCCCCGTCCTTTCCCGTTTCTCTGACAAGAACGCCGCGTACGTTTTCAATTGCGACCGCATGGTGTTCGCGCTCCGGGAAGGAATGGTGTCGGCAGGCATGAAACTGTCGCAACTGCTCGTATGGATTAAGGATTCTGCCGTCATCGGGAGGCTCGACTACCTACCGCAGCACGAGCTGATAGCGTACGGGTGGTACGGGAAACACCGTTTCCGGGGCTCGAAAGCGAAGAGCGTGCTCGCGTTCCCGAAGACGAGGAAGAACACCATCCACCCGACGATGAAACCGCTCCCGCTCCTCCGAGAAATCATCCTGAACTCCACGGAGACCGGATGAACGGCGTACGACCCGTTTGGCGGGAGCGGCAGCACGCTCATGGCC
>JBAQKV010000044.1:0-12584 GCA_049301335.1 Patescibacteria group bacterium | reverse complement strand
ACCGTTCACTCCGCAAGAATGACCTTCCGGCACGGTGGACATCGGCGCGTACCTCATCGACCACCCAAATTCCACCTTCCTCGTGCGGGTAAAGGGCGACAGTATGAAAGACGCGGGCATCGTCGGGGGCGACATCGCGGTGGTCGACCGCTCGCGCGAGGCGAAGAACGGCGACATCGTCATCGCGTCGCTCGAAGGCGACGCCACCATCAAATATCTCGACCTCACGAGCGCTTCGCCAAGGCTCTTGCCCGCCAACGCGGAATATTCCCCCATCGCGCTCGAAGCCGATTCCCAAATCCTCGGCGTGGTCGTGGGATCGGTTCGTAAATACGGATAGCCATGATGGTTTTCAAGGCGTCGGAACGCGCCTACGCCCATATCGACTGCAATTCGTTCTTCGCGTCGTGCGAAGTATTGCGGAACCCTTCGCTCAAAGGCAAATGCGTCTGCGTGGGCGACCAGCTCATCATCGCCGCCAGCTACGAAGCGAAACGCCGGGGCATTAAGACCTGAACGCCCATGTGGGAAGCCGAACGCCTTCTCGGAAAAGACCTCGTGAAGATTCTCCCCGACCACGCGTTCTACGGCGAAACGTCGCGCAAGCTCATGAGCTACATGGCCGAAGTCGTGGGCGATATCGAACAGTTCTCGGTGGACGAATTCTTCACCGAGGTCACCGCTTTGGCCGACTCGCGAACCGAAGGCGGCTACGAGCGCCTCGCCGAAAAACTCAAGACCGACATTTACCGAGACGTCGGCCTGCCGGTTTCGGTGGGCATCTCGAGCACCCGAATCCGGGCGAAGATGTTCTCGGAAATCAACAAGCCCTTCGGGAGCTACGTCTCGTTCGACAAGACCGATATCGAAAACCTGTTCTCGGACTTGCCGGTGCGTGAGGTCCCCTACATCGCGAGATGAAATTCCGAACGCTTGGGAAGCGGGATAAAGACCGTCTTCGATTTTTACGCGATGCCGCCCGAGAAAGTGCGCGAAATCCTGGGAAAAAACGGGTTCACGCTCTGGCTCGAACTCCACGGCGCGGACGTCTGGTGCCCGCACGACGTGACCAAGCGGCAGAAAAGCCTTTCGGCCACGCGGTCGTTCAATCGCGAGATGACGTCGGAATACCATGCCCTCTGGCGGTATTTGGCCGCCAATCTGGAACGGGCGTACGACGCGCTCCTGCGGGATAAACAGGAAACCCGCGTCGTTTCGGTCATGCTCAAGGACAAGGATTTCCGCGTCTTTTGGCTGAGCGCCGATTTGGGCGATCCCACCATCGACCGCGCGGTCATCGGAAAAGCGGCACGGGCGCTTTTCGACCGGATTTTCGACCGCTCGATCCTGTACCGCACCACCGGCGTGCGTTTCGACGAACTACGACCATACGTCCCGAAACAGCTTTCGGTATTCGACATCGAGAACCGCGCGCACGCCGAAAACGATTCGCTCGCGGCAGCCATGGAAAAGCTCAAACGCCTCTATGGGAAAGACGTGGTCCACCGGGGGCTCGTCACGAAAAACCGCGAATCGGAATGACTCGCGGTGCTGTTTGAGGCGGGGTAGACCGATACTCCGACGCGTCGGGGCTTCCGACCCTTCCGCTTCGGACCTCTCGGAAAATTGGCTTTCTACGAAAAACGCGAGACAATGGCGCGAAGCACTCGGCATCTCACCATCCGCATATGAAAACTTCAAAGCTTTCGAAATTCGCGTATTTGAAAAAGCCGATCTTTTCCGGAGCGGCGTTTTTCGCGACATTCGCGCTCCTGTCGCTTGCGTACGCGGGATGGGCGACGCCCGTTCCCAATAACGTGATCACGGGGCAGACGCTTACGAAGGACATGTGGAACAACATGGCCAACGAACTCGCCGACCACGATTCGAAAATCTCGACGCTGACGGCGAACAGCGGAAAGCTTTTGCAAGTGGGATACGCCGTAAAAGCGGACACTTGGAGCGCGACGACCTCCGGAAACAATTTCTATACCGTTCCCGGACTGTCGGTCACCGTCACCCCGTCTTCCGCCACGAACAAGATCCTCCTCACTCCGTCGCTTTACGCGGCCACGAACGCCTACCAAGTAAAATTCCGCTTCCTCAGAAACGGGACCCCTATCATTCTCGGCGCGGGCGAAGGCGGACGCCCGGTGACCACGGGCGTCATCAACCAATACGATACCACTTCCGGTCAGCAATATCAGATAGGCTTCATTTGAGGAACGTACATGGATTCGCCAGCCACGACATCCGCCGTTACCTACGACGTCCAGATGGCCGCATACGATTGATATACCGCCTACCTGAACCGGAACGCGGCATGGCAGAACAGTATCGCGGGAGGCTACGACGCGACGCCGGTATCGACGCTCACCGTCATGGAAATCAAGAACTAACCCGAACGGTTCAAAAAAATCCCCTCTTTCGCGGGGATTTTTCAATACGCGGACTACGCCGAAGCCCGAAGCATCCAGGCGGTCTTCTCGTGTTCGGCGAGACGGTTTACCAAGAAGTCGGCGCCTGCGGCGTCCCCTGCGGCTTCGAGGGAATCGATGCCGGCCCGGAGCGTCTTGATGACCGATTCATGCCCGGCGAGCAGATCGGCGAACATGGCTTCTTTCGAAGTCCCGTACGGCAACGCCGAAACGGCGGTGACGGAAGTCGGGGCCGCGAGATCGAATGCGCGCAGACGTTCGGCGATGGCGTCGAGCGCTTCCCAAAGCGCGTCGTATTGCCCTTCCAACATCGTGTGGGCACAGTGGAAATCCGGGGAACGAACGTTCCAGTGATAGCTATGGGTCTTGAAATAGAGCGCGAAAGTCTCGGCGAAGACCTGGTCCAAAACGGACTTTACGGTCTCGGTTTTTACGGAAGTTTCCATAGTCGTAAAGTTAATGAGAATTATTCTCGTTTAGAGTAATCCGACTTTCCGGTATTGCAAATGAAAATGAGAATTATTCTTGTTATATGGAAAGAAATCCCTACAATCAGCGGAAACGAGTCATAAAATTCGCATATGAAGAGCCCGTTCTACCACGATTCCATTCTCCAGGCCTGCTCGAAACGCCACCTCACGGTCGACGAGATTTTCGAAATGGTCAAAGAAAACCACCCGCGTGCCGGCTTCTCCACCATCTACCGCAACGTCGAGGAACTCAGCGAAAAGGGCGAACTCCGCAAGCTCACCGGCATCGGATCGAAGGCGCTCTTCGAGCGCCGCATGGATTCGCACGTAGCGCATTTCGTCGACAAAAAAACGGGGAAGGTCTACGACCTCCCCCTTCCGGAATCCCTGATTCTGGAACACCTGCCCAAAGGCTTCGTCTCCGAGAACGTCGACGTCCGCATCTACGGAACCGCCGCGTAACGGCTACGTTTTTTCCGAAGCCGGCGGCGGAACCTCGTCAACGTTCGCTCCCAAGGTGGCGGTACATCCGTCCAACACGCCGTCGATATGGGCGAACGCCCGTTTTAGATCGGAATCCGCGTGTCCGACGAGCCCACGGGCGTTCGATACCGCCTGATGGCATTCCATGCAGGCCGCATACCGCGCAGCGAAATCTTCGGCGGTATCGAGCGCTTCCCCTTGGCAAAGCGGAGCCCCGTTGACGTTATTGCCCAAAACCGCCCGGCAATCGCGGATCCTTTCGGCTATCTCTTCCTGCGTGGGGGTGATTCGCATGAGCGAATAACGAAGAAAATCCGACATGTCGGCCAAGATAGCAATAGACTATTGCTGGATGATACGCATAAAATAACGAAAGAAAGTTTTTTGCAAAAGAAAACCCCCTCCGGAGAGGGGGGTTTGAATCCGTCATCCGCCTTTTAGGCAAAAGCGAGACGATCGGCATGTCGGGCGATGACGCCCTCTTCGTCGGTAGGGATCACGCAGACCGTGAGCGAACTCGACGGATAGCTCACGCAAACCGCGTTCGCCTCGTTCAATTTCGGATCAAGGCGGAGACCGAGCCATTCGAGCTTCGAACAGACCAAATCCCGCACGAGCGCGCTGTTTTCCCCGATGCCGGCAGTGAAGACGATGCCTTCGATGCCACGCATCGCCTGCGCCATCTTCATCACCTGTTCGGCGATGCGTTCGGCGAAGTGCTCCAGAGCACGAACGGCGCCCTCGTGTCCTTCGGACGCGGCTTTTTCAAGGTCGCGGACGTCGGAAGACAGTTCGGAAACCCCGAGCAGGCCGCTCTTCTTGTAGAGAAGGTCGGAGAGTTCGGCCGGACTCATGCCTTCCTCCTGGAGGAGGTAGAGCAATACGCCCGGATCGATGTTCCCGCAACGCGTTCCCATCGGCACGCCTTCGAGAGCCGTGAAGCCCATTGAGGACGACACGCCCTTGCCGTCTTGCACCGCGCATACCGAGGAGCCGTTGCCGAGATGGCAGACGACGACCTTGGAACGCTTCTGGTGCCCGAAGGCTTCGGCGAATTTCGACGACACGTGTTCGTACGAAAGCCCGTGGAAACCGTACGCCATCACGCCCTTCTCGGTGAGACGGTGCGGAATGGAATACCGGCGGGTTTCGAGCGGACGCCCCGCATGGAACGCCGTATCGAAACACGCGACCTGAACCACGCCAGGAAGGGCTTCTTCGCACGCCTTCACCCCTGCCAGATTGTAGGGCTGGTGGAGCGGGGCGAGCGGAGAAAGGGCATGGAGTTTCTCGAGAACCTCGGCATCCAATACGACCGGGGTTTCGTACGAGAGACCGCCATGGACCACCCGGTGTCCCACGGCGTCGATGCGGACGCCGAGTTCCGAAAGTTTCGAGACGAAGAATTTCACGCAGTCCCCGTACGATGGGGTTTCCGAAGCCGACGGCACCGAACCTTCGGAAAGAAGGATGCCTTCCCCGTCGGTGATGCGGTGCGAACAGGAATCGGACCCCACGCGTTCGAACGCGCCTTTGTAGAGGCGGTTGCCGCCTTCGAATACGCCGAGCTTCACGGAGGAAGATCCGGAATTTACGACCAGTATGTGTTTTTGACTCAATTAATGGCTCCTTTTTGCGATTGGAAAATTTTGGTACGTGGACAATACCTACGAATCAAACGTTGTCAAAGTTCGGCGCTAGGTCCTGAGCCTCTTCTTTTCCGAGAGGACGGTACCTTCGTTCGTGAGACGGATTTCCATTTCGCCGGCCGAAATCGGGCGGCTGAACAGGTATCATTGCGCGCAATCGCACCCCATTTCGCGGAGCATTTCGAACTGAGATTCGTTTTCCACTCCTTCCGCGACGACGCGAAGCCCGAGGTTATGGGCCAAATCGATGATGCTTCGGACGATGACCACGTCGTCGGCGTCGGAGACGATGTCGTTGACGAAAGACCGGTCGATCTTGAGTTTCCTGACCGGAAAGCGTTTCAGATAACTGAGGCTCGAGTAGCCGGTACCGAAGTCGTCGATGGAAACTTCGAATCCGAGCGCGGAGAGTTTTTCGAGCGTTTCGACCGCCTGTTCCACGTTCTCGATAAGCATGCTCTCGGTGATTTCGAGGCCGATGCGCCGGGGGTCGGTGCCGGTTTCGTTCAATACGCGGGTAATGTCTTCCACGAGGGTTTTGAGACGGAATTGGCGGGCGGAAAGGTTGATGGCCACCCTCGGGACCTCGATGCCCTTGAATTTCCATTCCGCGATAGTGCGGCAGACGTCGCGGATGACCCATTCCCCGATTGGGACGATGAGTCCGGTGTCTTCGGCGATGGGGACGAATTTCATCGGCGAAACCTGTCCGAGTTTCGGATTGTTCCAACGGAGCAACGCTTCCATTCCGATCGTTTTTCCGGATTTGAAGTTGACGAGCGGCTGGTAAACGACGGAGGTCTCGTGACGTTCGAGAGCCCCATGGAGCGCGTTCGCCATCGTCTGGTGTTCCATGGACGAATCGTGCATGTCCTGGGAGAAGAACCGGTACGAATTCCGGCCGGACGTCTTTACGCGGTACATGGCGGTATCGGCGTACTTCATAAGGGTTCCGCGATCTTCGGCGTCACGAGGGTACGCCGCGATGCCGACGCTCGCTCCGACATGGAGGGAATGCCCTTGGATTTCGAACGGCTGGGATATCGCCGCGATGAGTTTTTCAGCGACGAGCGAAGCAAGGGACGGGTTCGGAAGATCGGGAAGGATGACGAGGAATTCGTCGCCTCCTTGGCGCGCAACGGTATCTTGGGCGCGCACCACGGCGGACATGCGGCGAGCGACTTCCTTAAGAAGGAGGTCGCCAACGTCGTGTCCTATGGAATCGTTCACGGACTTGAATTGGTCGAGGTCGATGAACATCAGCGCGACGCTGTGTCCGCTCCGGTCGGCATTGGCGAACGCCTGGTTGAGGCGGTCCATGAGGAGGTTGCGGTTAGGTAGGCCGGTGAGCTCGTCGTGCGTCGCCATTTCCATAATCTTTTCAATGGCCGTCTTGCGGTCGGTGATGTCGTTGACGATCTGGAGTATTCCGTCCGTTCCTCCCAAATCTATGGGGGAAGCCGAGACTTCGACGAGCCGAACTTCGCCCGAGGCGGTGCGGTGGTTGGTTTCGAACCGTTCGAGAAGTCCGTGCCGCACGAGGCTGAGGCGTTCCTGAACGGTTTCGTAACTGGCATCGTTTATCTGCGTGATGTTCATCGACCGGATGGCTTCGGAAGCGTACCCGTAGTATTTGAGCGCATTGTCGTTCGCGTCGAGGACGTTGCCGCTCACGGGATCCACGAGAAGCATCGGAACCTTGCTGTCCTTAAAAAGGGCGCGGTACCGTTTTTCGCTTTCGAGAAGGTTCGAAGAGCTGATTTTCAAGGCTTCGAGAGCGGCGACCAGACTTCCGCGGCCATGGATCGACATCCAGAAAAAGAACGCGAGAACGAACGAGGTGACGGTTCAAAACGCGAGAACGAACGGCGGACGCTCGGAATGGACGAATTCCTCCATGCGCGGCCTCGGATAGACGACCACGGTCCAATCCCGATTGAGGATTTTCAGGGTGCGGACGTCGGACACTCCGAATTTCGCATTCTCGTGAAGGTCGGGCTCCGAAGAGTCGTACGCGAGCATTCTGGCGTCTTCGGTTGCCGAATCGAAGACCTCCACCCCGAGTTTTTCCATCCGGTTCGCCAAGACCCCGTTCATGAAGTCCTTCATGAAAAAGCTCATGGCCACCCATCATACGACGTTGCGGCGGCGGTCGCCAAGATCTTCGCGGGGCAAATTCCTTCCGTAAACGGGAAGGTACATGATGACGCCGCGATCCAATTGGGCCGATCCGTTCTGAGCCAGCGGCAAGATTTCGGTAATGTGCGCCGAATCGAAATCCCTTGCCCGTTCCATGGCGGCGCGCCGTTCGAGATTCGAAAAATTGTCATACCCCACCACCCTCGCGTTCTTTTCGGTATTCGGAGCGATCATTACGACCGGTGCGTATTCGGTGAATCCCTTTTCGATACGGGATCCGTACTCCGGAAGGCCCCGCTTTCGCTGGTTTTTCACGTAATCTTCGAGTTCCTCGCCGGGAACGTAATACGAGAGGCTCACGCCCTGTATTTCAGGATGGGTTTCCGCGAGCTTGAGGGAAGAGACGTATTCGGAGAATTCCGCCGGACTGACGTATTGGGACGCTTCGAAATTTCCGCGGACCCCCATGAGAAGCTCTTCGTAGGCCTTGATACGGAGGCTGACGGCGTTTTCGACGCCCATGGCTTGGGATTTCACCTCCGAAGAAAAATCCCGGACGAGGGAATCTTTTTCGTTCTTCCAGAGTTGGACGGTGGTAGCGAGCGAAGCGGCGAGAACGGCGGCGGGGATGAATTTCCCGGCCTTGGAGGCGACCACGGCATCACCGAGATTCGCTATGGCGAGAATTTTCGCCCGGAAACGGTGAGCGAGTTCCGATACCACGACCGACGAACGGAACTTGGTAAAAAGACCGGATGGCCCCCGGTTTCGGCTCTCATTTGGTGTCTTGCCATTTTCCATACGTATTTCATATATGAAAAATTCCGCCGTTGTCAAAGGCGGCGGAACGGGAAAAATCCCGAACGGTTATCCTCCGATTCCCCAAAATAGGGAAACCCGGGCGACGGCGCGGTCGAAACGCTCCGAAAAATCGGCGTACGGATACGACTCGATCGCCGAGAGGGCGTCCTCCGGCGGAATGCCGAGAACCGGATACGAGCCGTACAGGAGCTGGTCAACGAAAATGGCGTTTTGGAACGCGAGCGAATCCCTCGTTTTAAGAAACTCCTTTTCGGAAGGCTTTTTCGGAAGGGCCGGGAGTTTTTTGGAAGCGTCCGAAGTGATGAGATGGATTCCCGATACGGCGAAACCGTCTTCGAAATAATCTTCGACGATGGGATCGTAGGTTCGTCCGGTATCGCGGAAATCGATATCCGTACGGATTCTCACGTGTTGGAGGAAAAGCGCGTGGAAAGCGAAATCTCGGGCGTCTTCGACGATGGATGGAAATACGAGGACGTAATCCATTCCCGGATCGCTATCGCCGAGTCCGTACCCGTCGTCGTCTTCGGGTTTGTCGGCGAGTTCTTCTTTGAGAGTGGGGAAAACGAGGTCGGGGCGGGGAGACGGGGACCATATAGGTCGGAAGACGGGATCGCCCCCCGACCCCGCAATCCCCCTTTGCGATTTTTCCAGGTCTCCAACTGCCAAAAGCCGGGCGGAGTCGAAATCGAGCGAAGCCCAGATGGCGTCTTCGTCCTTGCCGGAATGTTCGAAACCGTTGGCCTCCGAAAACGCGGAGCGGAAACGGTCGAGAGCCCGATCGAAAGAATCGCCGCCGCCCTCTTCGAGTTCGCGGGCGAAGCGTTCGCGCTCTTCGAACGACATCTTCGGGAGCGGTTTCTTGAACAATTCCGCGAGCGCCGATTTCAACTCCCCGAAACGCGCCGGAGGAATGGTGAATTCAAGGCGGATTCCCGACCAGAAAGTCATGCCGTTGTGGCGGACGGTCTCGTCTTCGAGCGCGGCGATTTTGGAATCGAGGAAAATCCGGTGTTCGACCGAGTGGACGAGTTCCTGCGAAGTACCGAGCGGAACGGGAATCCATACCCAGACGTGCAGGGCGGAAAGGGGCTTTTCTATGAGGAGGGAATGCATGAAGACAGTATGTCGAAACTTGACTGTTTTTCAATTTCCCATATTCTACCTACCGTTTGGTAGGTTAGTATAGAAACGCGTCCGGTGGCGCGTGGAACCATATTCGAAAATGCTCGAAAGATTCGCGAAATACTTTCTCGACAACCGCAAAATCACGCTCGTCGCCATTACGGCGATAGCGTTTTTCGGCACGCTGTCGTACGTTCTCCTCCCTAAGCAGTACAACCCCTCCATCGTCGCCCCGGCGTTCGAAATCTCGCTTCCGGTGCGCGGATACTCCAGCGCGGACGCGAGCCGTTTCGTCGTCCAAGAAATCGAAAACCGCCTCGCGGAACTCGAAGGCATCGACGACCTTTACGGCTACGCCGGCGACGAACGCGCTTCGGTCATGGCGAGTTTCAAAGTAGGCACCGACGCCGAAAAAGCCAAGGCTCGCCTCTATGACAAACTGTCGTCCAACTACGCGCTCCGTCCGTACGGAGTCGAGGCCATGGACATCCGTTCCATCGACCCGGAAGACCTTCCGCAGATTTCTTTCGCCGTCCGCTATACCGGAACCGGGCTGACGATGACCGAAGCCGGAATCTACGTCCGCGCAGTGGCGAATTCGCTTCGCGACCAAGTGAAAAGCGTAGCGAAGACCTCTACCCTCGACGTCGTGGGCGGATACTCCAACCAACTCACCGTCGAAGTCGACCCCGACAAAGCTCGGGGCATGGGAACGGAAGTCTCCGAAATCGTAGGCGCGCTAAAATCCCGCGTGGGATACCGCGCCGTGGGTTCGCTCTCCGACGGAAAATCCTCCACGCTCGTCGCGCTCGACGGCGGAGGAACGGACGAAGAAAGCCTGAAAAACCTCGTGGTAGGATACGCGGGCGGAGGTCGGGCGGAGGTCGCCGGTACCGTGTCGAACGGCGCTCCGATCTATCTTCGCGACGTCGCTAAAATCGTCCGCGGACCTTCCGAGGCGACGCAGTTCGCCTTCTATTCCGATAAGAACGGAACCTATCCTTCGGCATTTTTCGGAGTCTCGAAAGCCAAAGGATCGAATGCCGTCACCGTCGTCGAAGACGTCGTGAAGGTTATCGACGAAGCCAAAAAAACGCTTCCCGGCGACGTATCGGTAGAAACAGTCGCCAACGAAGGCGAAACCGCCCGCCATGCGACGAACGAACTCCTCTTCCACCTCTTCGTGAGCATCGCGATCGTCTTCGGCGTGCTCGTACTGTTCCTCGGTCTCCGCAACGCGGCCAACGCGGCGTTCTGCATCCCCATGGTCCTCGGTATCGTCTTCGTGGTCGCGTTCGTGTTCGGTCTCGACATCAACCGCATCACGCTTTTCGCGCTCATTCTCTCGCTCGGCATCCTCGTCGACGACTCCATCGTCGTGGTCGAAAACAACGCGCGCCACCTCGCCGACCGCGTCCGCGACGGCCGCACCAAAAAGCAGGCGATCCTCGACAGCGTGCGCGAAGTGGGCGTTTCGATCGTGCTTTCCACCATCACGCGCATCATGTCGTTTCTCGGCATGTTCGCCGTCACGGGAATGATGGGCGACTACATGAAACCCATCCCGGTCTTCGCCGCCATCGCGCTTACGGCTTCGCTCTTCGTGGCATTCAGCATCAACCCGTTCATGGCCCACGCCCTCGACCGCGGACACGGCCACCACGAAGAAAAGGATGCGCCCATCCTCGCCCACTACGCAAACTTCCTGAAGAAATTCATCGGTTCCGGAAAGAAAGAAAAAGCCGCCCGAAGGTGGCTGAAGCCGGCGTTCTGGGTTTCGCTCATGCTCGTGGTTTCCCTCCCGATAGCCATGGACGTTTTTCGCGCCCGCATGCTGCCCAAGGCAAACAAAGAACAAGCGTACCTCTGGATCAACCTCCCGCGCGACGCCAAAGCGGCAGAAAGCGAAAAAGCGGCCGAACTCGCGGCGGACATCCTTCTCGACCGCAAAAGCGAACTCCCCGAAGACCTCCGTATCGCGACCTCGGTTTCCGATACTTCTGGAGAACGTTTCCTCCCCGATTTCGCCAACCTCTTCCGCGGATCGCAGAACCGCCGATTGGAAAACCAGTCGAGCCTGCGGGTGAACCTCTCGGAAGAACGGGAAATCTCGTCGGAAGAATACGTCATCCGCGTCCGTCCGATACTCCGCGACCGGTTCCTGGAGAAATATCCCGACGCTAAAATCCGCCTCCTCGAAGATCCGCCGGGACCACCCACCATGGCGACCTTCCACGTCAAACTCAAGGGCGAAGAGGGGCTCCCAACGCAGTCCCTCGTACGCTTCGCCGAATCGGTGCAGGGCGTCGTGAAATCCATAGCCGCGAAGAAGGGGATCGAAGACTTGGAAAACAGCCTGTCCTCGGCGCAACCCAAACTGCGGGTGAAGCTGGATAATGAGAAAATGTCGGAACGCGGCGTCGATACGGCAAGCGTCGAAGCCGCGCTCGCTTCGGTCTTCTCGGAAAACGGTGTAGGCATGCTCGAAACTTCGGGCAAGTCGCCGGAAGCCGAAAACGTGGTCGTCACCGTCGCGCGGAAATACCGCGAAGACCCGTCGGCAATCGGCGCGGTCACCGTGAAGAACCGCATGGGACAAACCGTGCGCATCGACGAAATCGCCATGGTCGAACCCGATTACGCGTGACCGGAATACCACACTGAAGCCCGCTCGCCCACCGTGCACCTCTACGCGGAAATCGGCGACAACTCGGTGGTCTATCCGGTGCTCGCCCTCTACGGCGAATTCGAAAAACCGGCGTTCGCCACCAAGTACGAAAAGGTCGGTTCCGGCCCGTACGGCATCGACTTCGTCGGAAAGGAAGACGGCAAGAAGTACCGTCTCGAATGGGGCGGGGAATGGGAACTCACCATGGACACGTTCCGCGACATGGGCCTCGCCATGATTCTCTCGCTCCTCGCCATCTACTTCCTCGTCGTAGGCGAATTCAAAAGTTTCCGCGTGGGCGGAATCGTCATGATGACGTTCCTCTTCTCGTTCTTCGGAATCTTCCCGGGATTCTCGCTTCTGAATCTGACGTCGGGCATCTACTTCACCGCCACGGCCATGATCGGCGCCATCGCGCTCTGAGGCATCGTCGTCGGGAACGCCATCATCATGCTCGAATACGTGACGCAGCTGCGCGAATCGGGCTCGAGCTGGGAAGACGCGGTGGTGGAAGGTTCGAAAAAACGCTTCGTTCCCGTCCTCCTCACGAGCCTCGCGGCCGTACTCGGTTCGATCGTCATCGCTGCCGACCCGGTATGGAGCGGTCTCGCCTGGGCCATCGCGTTCGGTCTCTCCGCGAGCGCCCTCCTCACGCTCTTCCTCGTCCCGGTCTTCTTCTACGACCTGAAACTTCGAGAGAAAGAGGTTTCGAATTAGGAGGACGCGAAGAATTGACGGGGCTGGTCGGGCGTCGGAGTCGTCCCCGGCTCATGCCAAGGCCTCGGCTAAG
>JBAQKV010000043.1:0-5747 GCA_049301335.1 Patescibacteria group bacterium | reverse complement strand
ATGTATTCCTTCGCGAGGAACTTTTCCAATTCCCCGTTCAAACCGGCGTTACCCGGATTGACCTTGAATTTTCCGACGTACACTTTGGGATTCAAAAGCGCGGGATTGGCTCAGCCGTCGCTGGAATACGTTCCCATGCCGATTTCCGCGTCGTCGAGCTTACTGTCTCCGAGTTCGCCTCCTACGATGCGGATATATTCCGCGAAGTCGGGATCTTCGTCTTTGCGCATGAGGAGATCCGGCGTGTCGACGGTGACGAAGAGCGTCTTTCCGAGCTTGCTTCCGTATTTTCCCCAAAATTTGTCGAGCTCGTCTACGAGCGTGACCGTCTTCCCGCCTTCGGTTATCGTTTCTCCGGCGATGAGCCTTTCGATTCTCTTGAAATCGTCCTGCATCGCGTCGTTCCAGCAGAGTTTTTTGACGATACGGCGGAAGAGCGCCTGCCTATCGGGAAATTGGATGAAAAGAAGCGGCGGATACGTGTGTCCGCTGTCGAACATCCTTACGAATTTTTCCGCAAGATCCGTGTGGATTTGCGTGCGGATTTCACTCATCGCCAAGATGAACGGGAGTTTCATGCGGTCGGTTACCGACGCGCTCGGCTTGTTCCACGTTTCTTCGAGCGCTCAGATTCCGTGCGCGTATTCCTTGTCCTTGAATTTTCCAAGGGCGTATTTCGAACGTTCGTCGAAAGTTTCTTTCGACTGGGCTTCTTTTCCGCCCATTTCGAATTCGCCCTGCGTTCCCGTTTTCCAAAGGCGTTTGACCTGGAGCCAGTAGTGCGGATTGACGGGGTGGTGGTGCGCTTTCGATTTCTCGCGGAGCCAGAACATGATCGCGTCCACTTCCTTAATTTCTTTCTTCTCGCCGTTGTCGCCTACGCGCAGACCCTGGAGGAATTTTTCTTTCTCTCCGGCGTCCCCCGGCATGCGGCTGAAGAAGAGCCAGTCGTTTTCGTATTTTCCCAAGGGGCCCGGATACATGCTTCCGTGCTTTTCGAGAAGCGAAAGCATGCCCGCGATAATTTCGTAATCGTGGGATCCCTTGTTCAAGAGGTACTTCAAAACCTGTTCGTGGCGCTTCGGGGACGGGAACTTGTTGAGGCGGTCGACCTCCTTTTCCATGGCCGATTTGTCTTCGCTGTGGATCTGCATCTGGAGGTCCATCAGCCAATCCGACGGGAATCCCGGAATTTTTTCCGCCATGGCGAGCGTCACGTGCGCCGCGTGGTGGTGGCTGGAATGCTCGAGTTTTCCCTTGATGAATTTCGGAATTTCCTGAATTCCGTGGATGAAGTCCGAGAAGCTCGCGTGGTTGAGAAATTTTTTGAACGATCCCTGGCTCTGGTATTCGGGTTCGTTGACCGTTTTCGGTTTGACCACCCCTTCGAACGGCTGGGGTTCGTATTTTCGAATCAGCCGGTAGAGGTACTCGTAATCGAACCATTCGAAATTGGTCACGATTTTTGCCGAGGGTCCCTTCGCTTCTTTCGGCTCGCCTTTGTCGAAATCTTCCAAAAAGCGGATCTGCACCCGTCCGTTCTCCATGGTACCGAGTTCGAAGGCTTTCTTGTCTTTGCCGACGAAATAGCGGATTCCTTCGTAATCGGGCTCGTCACGCCGGCTTTTCGGGACGAACTTCCCGTCGTCTACGCCCACTCCTTCGAATTTCGATTTCAACATGCTTCCCGCGAGCGCGTCGAGTATCGACTGGGGCGAATCTATCGCCTTCATGCGCGCGAATTTCGCGTCCACCGCACAAAGGTAGAAGTTCGCGAACGTCAGTTCTTCGATTTGGTTCGGCCCTTCGACGTGGGCGTTTCGAATCCTGACTTTTTTATTGTCGGCATCTACCGAAAGTACGGTGACGACGTTGTAATCGTTCTGCCCCGGAGTCCCCACGGTGAATCCCGTTCCGGCTTTCATCCCGAAGGACGAGCCGCTCGGGTCGAGGGCGTCGATGCGGGCGAGGAATTCGGCGAAATCCGGAATTTCCGCGTTTACGGCGTCCATGTACGAGGATTCGTCCACGTAATCGGTCTGATTCCCCACGCGTTCGAGCGCGACGTCGCGTATGCGGGCACGTTTTCCGAAGCCCTCTTCGTCGTCCACATGGGCGTTTTCCATGCTGGAAAAGACTCGGAAAAGCTCCGAATACGTCAGTTTCCTCGGCGCGCCGTCGGGTTTTCCGAGACGGTCGAGAACCGTCACGGTCACGGTCATGTCCCCGGTTCCGGGAGCTTGGTCGTTTCACGGATACTCGTTCCAGGAATCGATCCTGAAACGGGTTTCTCATCCTCGTACGGCTTCGCCTTCGCCAATCCATTTCGCCTGGCCTTCGACGATCAGTTTCCGGTTTCCTTTGAAATGCTCGTCGGACGCGATTTTCCCGATTCCTTCGATTTTCGCTTGTCCCTCGTTTTCTCCCGAGAACGATTCGATAATCTTGTCGGCAACGCTCCGGTAGTTTTTCGCTCCGGCGAGTTCCGAAATTTCCACGTCGGTCTTGAGAACGTTTTCCAGCTCTTTGAACCCCTGTGCCACTTTTTCTTCGAGAAGTTGCGGAAGGCGGGTGCGGAGAATCGCCCCTTTGAGGGATTCGTCGGCAATGAGCGCCGTATCCACGAACACGGTATTGAGGTCGAAGGTCTTGACGATTTCGCCCAGGCTCCAGCGTTCGCCGCCCGCGACCGTCGCCTGCCCGTTTTTCGTGACGAGCGATTTCGCTATCGAGCCGGCGTCGGTTCCGGGTCTCGTCGCGTCGGTCCTGATTTTTTCAACGAGGAGCTCGTACGCCTTTTTGCGATTGACGATTTTCGCGTCGACGAGCTCTCAGAGCGATATGGACGGCAAGAAGCCCTTCATGAGGGCTAATTTGGTCTCGTCATCGGTAAGGAGTCCGACGATCGTCCGGATTTCGTCTTGGGATACGATTCCGCCCCGAAACGCCGCTTTTACGGATTCGAGGTCGTTGGAATAGTGGTTTTGGATGACGGAAATATCGCGCTCGGTCAGCACTCACTTGGTTTCCCGGAGTTTCTTCAGGTAGTTGGGAATGGTGTTGCGGTAGTTTTTCGCACGGTCCCTAATGGCCGCAGTTACCGCCTTTTCGCGTTCTTTCGGGGATTGCGCGATTTTTACGAGTTCCGCCTGCGAGAGTCAGAAGAGATGGTTTCGAATGCTCGCGTGCTTGGTTTTCGTTTCGGTTCCGAATTCGAATTCGGAGCTTACGGCGCCCATGGCTGAATCGATGGCGGCGTTCATCGAATATCCGACCCTTCGAACCTCATGGTCGAATACGTCCGCGCTCACCTGCGCGTTCGCAAGCGTTCGATAGCCGTCCTTCGAATTGACGAAATCCGAAAATTTCTTCAGTACGAAATTGCGTTGCCCGCCTTTGAAATACTGGTTGAAAAAACCGAGTTTTCCCTCTTCGAAGCGGAGTTGAACGAATTCGCGTATCGCTTTGTCGAGCAGGAACGGATCGGCAGGCTTCTGCTTGTTCGATTCGTCGAAACCAGGATTTTCGCGAGAAGTCGGGGTTTTGGCCATATTGGTAGTGTGATGTTTTCCTCTCGACTATACCAGTTTATTCGCGCTTTGACAAATCCCGAGAGCCCTTTCAGGCACGAAAAACCCCCTTCCGGCGAGGAAGGGGGGAATTCGAACATTGTCCCGATCGTTGTGATCCTATTTTGTGTCCCTTTTTTGCATTATTCGATTCGAGTGCCGAAGCGCTCTGCACGTGTTGGCCGACGGGGAGCGGAACGGAGTCCGTCCCTCTCCGCTCGGGCCCAAGGAGCGTGTGATTGTAGAGAAAAAATCTGGACCAGATGCACGCAAGGGGAAAATGCCCTTCAAGAATAGCAAAAGCCGCCCCGTTTTCAAGGTGGGGCGGCCATTTCCGCTTGACGATTCCGCGGCCCGCGAATTACGAGACCTTCTTGACGAAACAGGTCTTGAGGACGAGGCCTTTCACCTCGGGAATGTTGGCTTCGATGAGTTCCGGGTCGTCGGTGAGGCGGATGCTTTTCACTTTGTGGCCTTTGTTGAGCGTGACTTTGGTTCCGCCGACCTTGAGCGGCTGGGTGAGGAGGACGGTGTCGCCGGTGGCGAGGACGTTGCCGTAGGCGTCTACGGTCTGGGTTTCTTCGAACATGGGTGTGGAAATTGGGGATAACGGAGGAATAATACGGGGATTCGCAACAAAAACAAAACGCCCCTTTCGGGACGTTTTCAATCGCAAATGGCGGAGAGGGGGGGATTCGAACCCCCGATGCCGGAGACCGGCATACCAGATTTCGAGTCTGGCGCATTCGACCACTCTGCCACCTCTCCAAGGTGTGGGTTGGTCAACCCGGCGTATCGGCTTATTTGGTGCCCCAAGCGGGAATCGAACCCGCACTCCGTTGCCGGAAAAGGATTTTGAGTCCTTCGCGTCTACCAATTCCGCCATCAGGGCGCGGTTTTCCCTTCCTTGCGGAAAAGAGCGTGGAGAGGTTAATAAAAAACGGTCGAAAGTCAAAACAATTGGACTGTGGCGGGCTTTCGCGTACAATCCGCCACGTTTTCGCGCGCCGCTCCAGAGCGCGCATGCCCAAGAAATTTTTTAAGAAAGACCCATGAAATTCAATCTCGACAACGTCGTCGACGAATACAAGTCCATCGAAAACGAGCTCAGCACCGACGCCTCGATTTTTACCGACCCCGCCCGCCTCAAGAAGGTGATGCGCCGCAAGAAGTCGCTCGAAAAGACCGTCGAACTCTACGGACAGTACAAGACCGCCTACGCGAACCTCGACGAAGCCAAAGAAATCCTCGCGACCGAAAAGGACGCCGAGATGATCTTGATGGCCAAAGAGCAGCTCGCCGAATCCGAAGCGAAGATCCCGCAGCTCGAAGAGGACCTCAAAATCGAACTCCTCCCCAAGGATCCCAACGACGACAAGAACATCATCTTGGAAGTCCGCGCCGGAGCCGGCGGAGACGAGGCCGCGCTTTTCGCTCGCGAACTCGCGAACGCCTACATGAACTTCGCCAAAGAACAGGGCTTCGGGCTCGAAATCATGGACGAAAACGCCAGCGAAGTCGGCGGAATCAAAGAAATGATCATGAAGGTTTCGGGATCGGGAGCCTATTCCAAGTTCAAATACGAAGCCGGCACCCACCGGGTCCAGCGCATCCCCGAAACCGAAGCCAAGGGCCGCGTGCACACTTCCACCGTCACCGTCGCCGTCCTTCCGGAAGTCGAAGCCCTCGAAGTCGACATCCGCGACGAGGACATCGATATCATGGCCTGCCGCGCGTCCGGCGCCGGAGGGCAGAAGGTCAACAAGACCGACTCCGCCATCCGCGTTTTCCACCGTCCTACCGGCATCGCCGTGGAATGTCAGGACGAGCGTTCGCAAATCCAGAACAAGATGAAGGCGCTCGAAATCCTTCGCGCCCGTATCTACGCGATGGAAGAAGAGAAGCGCAACGCCGAACAGGGCGCCAAGCGCCTCTCGCAGGTAGGAACCGGCGAACGCGCTGAAAAGATCCGCACCTACAACTTCCCGCAGGACCGCATCACCGATCACCGCATCGGCGAAAACTTCTCGAACATCCCGGTCGTCATGATGGGCAAGCTCGGCCACATCGTCGACGCGCTCGCCGTAGCCGACCAGACCCAGCTCTTGGAACAGGCCGCAGGACACCACGAATAATCCCCCGGCTTCCGTTTGGGGACGCTTGAAAAAACCCGTAAGG
>JBAQKV010000042.1:0-2572 GCA_049301335.1 Patescibacteria group bacterium | reverse complement strand
GCCTTATCCATCATGGTTTCGAAAGCGACGTCGCGGGCATGGAGCGCCGCGAGCGTCTTGGGGAACGAGAGTTCCTGGCTTTTTCCGAAAGACGCCTTTACGACCTGCGTGAGGAATTCCGGAAGCGCGCGGACGACCGACCAGAGCATTTCGAGAGAAGGAATCGACGCGAGAATCGATTCGAGCGGAATTTTTCCGGCAGTAAAGAGCGTCACGCCGACGGTCACGAAAAACACGGCGTACGCGAGCGTAGCCGCCATAAGGGTGGCATCGGCCCCCGAAGTCCAGAGAAACGCGTAGAACGTGAAGAAAAGCGAGCTTGCGCGGCAACCCAGAACGTTAGCGACGGTGGGCTTGCGGGCTGAAACCACGACACCGAAGAGCGGAACGAAGCTCATGAGCGCGAGCGTACGGTCGGTTTCGGAAAGTTGTCCGATGGGCGCGAGGTCGGTTTCGAGGCCCGAGAAACCCGGGATTTCGAAGGTTTTCGCCGGCGGCATGCCCGCGTGGGCACGGGTCATTCACCGCATAAGGGTCGCGAAAAGCAGAGCTAAGATCGCCACGGACGCTATGCGGTCGGCCGTTACGGGTACGAACGGCACCGGGAACGAGAGGTAGGTCGCGAGGTAGTGCGAATACGCGAAGAACGCGATCAGGTAGAAGAATATCGCCTTCGTACCGGCCTTGGCGTGCGAGCGGACGAACGGGTCGCCGAAATTCGGATTGCGCGACGCCAAAAGGAAAATGGGGCCGAGGAAGAAGTACGCGATGGCCGCGTTGGTCTTGGTTTGTCGGGAGAGTTCCATGGGGAAAAACGGGTTCGAGCCGAATAATACCACAAACCCCCGAGATTACAAAAACCCGCTACGCCGCAAGCCCCAAGGCGCGGTAATGCGCGGAGAGTTCGCGGGCGCTCCAGTCTTTGAGGTCGCCTTCGGCGTACCCCAGAAGCCCGGCGGCGGTGACGATTTTATCCCGCATCACGGCCGTCAGTTTCGCTACGTCTCCGGTGCATTCTTCCACGGCGGATTCCGGAAGTCCGGCCACCTCGATTTCGATGAGCGTAGGGATTTCCATGCCGTCGAGGTCGGAGTACGAATCGAATACGATTTCCGTCACCGATCCGCAGTCGAGACCGAGCAGGTAGGTGACGCGGTCTTTGACGTTGCGCGAGGTTTCGGCGAATCCCAAAGTCGCAAAGAACCGCAGCGCGCCTTCGAAGGAGTCGGCGCCGAATCCGACCTCTTCGCACGCCTTGATTCCCCCGCCGGAGAAGATGGCGGTTTTGGATTCGACCTTCGTATCGTCCCCTTCCTTGCGGACGCGGAATTTCTTGCCGTGTCATTCCATCCAAACGGCGACGAGTTCCTTTTGGGAAACGAATTTCGCTCAGAGTTCGAGAAGCCGAGCTTCGTCACGGTTTTTGTCGACTTCGACGATCTTGGCTTCCACCTCGGGAAACGGGAACGCGCTTTCTTTCATGTTACGGACGTTACGGATAACGCCGCGGATAGTACGTACGCTTCGAAGTTTTTTATTTTTTCGTCACAAGTTTGTAACAAATGGTTTAGTGAAATTTTACGAATGCTTTATTATAAAGGAAATTCATATGGAAATAATTCGTCACGTTCCGTTTCACATGAAGTCGTTCATAAAGATTTTAGAGAACGTGGGGCTGAATCCGCAGGCCGCGGAAACCTACCTCGCCCTTTTGGAACACGGGAAAGGCGGCGTTTCGGACATCGCCCGCCACACGGGCCTGCACCGCACCCAGATCTACCGCCTGCTCCCGGGATTGCTCGATTCCGGGTTCGTATTGCCGGTCGTCGAAGGAAAGCGGACTTCATACCTTCCGGCACCCCCTTCCAAAATCAACGAGGCTTTCGAAGAACGGCAGAAAAGCCATCAGGGCGGAATCCAAGAACTCGAGGAGAAATACCGCAACCTCGAACGCAAGACGAACGTGGTGTTCCGCAAAGGCGCCGACGGCATCCGCGATTCGTACCGCGACATCGCGGCCACGCTCCCGGAAGGCGGGGTGTTCTACCGAATCACGAGCGAAGTCGACGTCGACACCATCAACGAACGGTACATCCCCAAAGACTACAAACCCCAGCGTGACCGCAAAGGCATCGGCCGGCTCATCATCATGTCCGAAAAAACGGCCGCGAAAAAACGCCCCAAATTGGAGCGCGAAACGCGGGTGATCAGCTCGGACATGGACGATTTCGACGACGACGTCATTTTCACCATCTACGGCGATAAGGTTTCGTACGTGGACTTCAATACCGAGACTTCGATCCTTATCGAATCCAAGGAAATCGCGGATTTTCAGAAGAAGGTTTTTCGGTTGCTGTTTAAGAAGTTGGGGGAATAGGAGACGCGGGACTCTTTTTCCTCCGCTCCGCTTCGGAAAACGCCTCGGCACGGAAAGCCGCTTCGGCGGCTTTCTCCCGGGCTCGCTCGGCTCGCCCGTGTGCCAGCGGTTTCGAGTCCCGCGATTTCGAAAAAATGACAATAAAAAAGACCCCCGTTTTCACGGAAGCCTTTTTTAATTGTCGATGGTCGGAGA
>JBAQKV010000041.1:0-29938 GCA_049301335.1 Patescibacteria group bacterium | reverse complement strand
CTTCAGGAGGAGGTCCATCCGGTCGGCGACCGATTTGCCGGTGCGTTCCTTGACGAAGAGCGGGGAAAGCACGTCGTCCGAGAGGAACCACTCCGGGTGGCCTTCGTCGTCCTGCGTGACGAAGCTGCCGAGGCGGACGCTTTTCGGCGGGTCGAAATACGCGATGCGAGCGCGGGTCGCGGATTCCGACGTTCCGCCCTCGGCTGGTCCTCGTCCGGACGGGGCTATTCGATTTTCTCACGCATTTTCTCGGACTGCGGAGGCCTTCGGCCGAAAGTCGGAATCCGCATCCACGAGCGCCTTCACGCTTTCGGGGCGACGCGAAAAGACGTTCACCGAACAGTTGGGGTTTCCAAGAATCGCTCGGAGCTCTTCTTCCGAATGGATTTCCGCGTCGCGGATGCCCAAATCCGTGGCGTCGCCCTTGGGAATCCCCCAAAACACCGCCGCGTCGGGGAGTTCTTTCCGAACCGCAGGGAAGTGGCGCGCGAAATCGGGGTCGTGGAAAAACGCTGCCGCCCCTTCGGCAACGGCCGCGTTCACGCTATCCGGAGCGTCGACGAGCCGTTCTCCCGGCGTGCGGTCGGGGAATACGAAGGTCTGGATGGAAATCGGTTTGCCGCCGAGGAGCCCGGTCATCGATATTCCGTCCACTTCGCCGTCGAAAAAGCTGACCATCACGCGTTCCCGGGAAGTCCGCACCGTGACGTTGTCGCCGTCGCGGCGGTACGTCCACGGGTCCGCGGAATATTCTTGGAACGCGTAGAGGAACGTCAGGAGTTTCGAAACGAACGCGCGCTCGTCGAGCTTGTCGCCCACCGAAACGCGGAAGGTTTTCTTATTCAAAAAGTACGCCGAGAACCGTTTGGCGTCGAAAATCCCGTAGGTCGAAACGAATTCGCCCTCCTTCGCCGCAACGAAGTCGAAGAGGCCCGCATCGTCCTGCAGGAGGTACGGACGTCGTTCCTCCTCATGCCGGTGCCGGAAATCGTCGGAAGCGACGTCCGTACCTCCTGGCATCCGCAATCCTGAAACGTATCCGCGCGTCTCGGCGAAATGCCGGGCCGAGGACTGTTCGTCGAAAACGTGGAGGATTTTCTTTCCCGAAGCGAATTCCCCGTCGACCAAAAAGGACCGGGAAAACGGATTCCCCGATCCCGAAAAGCCGTCTCATTCGGAAATCGTGCGCAAAAATGTCGGTTGTTAATCGTCGATGTCGAGCGTACAGACCATGTCGGGGTCGGTGTATGCGGAGTTGTAGTTCATGAGTCCGAATCCGACTGCGGCATCGGATCCGGCCGCGCTCACGTACTGGCCGTCGGTGAAGTAACAGTCCCAAGGCGAGAGAATGTGTTCAACCGTTCCGTTCCCGTCATTTCCCTGGGCGTCGCTCGAAAGCCGCCACGCGTTGCTCGTTTTCGACATGTAGAACTTATATGGCCCGCGCGATGCGATCATGCCGACTTGGGCGTTGTCCCAGTCTTTCATCCCGACGGTGATATCGCAACCGTCGCCGTCCTTGCAGAGGGCGCTCACGATGGTCATGTCGACCGGAACGGTAGCGTTCACGGTCGCCTTGGTCGCTTCCAGATGGTATTTTCCGGCAGTTCCGTTGACGACCTGCGTCTGCAGCGTGGAAACCGTTCCCGAAAGGGAATCCGTCCTCGATTTCAAGTCGAGGACGTTGTCGACGATCGCGTTCCATCCCGCCGCCGAAAGCAGCGAACCCGAAGACGTCGAAGACATCGACGAATTCCACGCCCCGTACGCGCCGGAAAACGCGACGGTGAAACCGGTGAAGGCGAGCGCCCAAACGGCGGCGTTTTTTATTTTTGCTGCGTACATGGAAAAAGTGGCGAATTAAACCTTCATGATGTCGGTTTCCTTCTTGGCGAGGAGTTCGTCGATCTTCTTCGATTCTGCGTCGACGGCCTTCTGGAGGTCTTTTTCCTGCTGGGCTACCATGTCTTCGGACACGTCGTCGCCCTGCGCCTTGATCTTCTTGAGGTAGTCGGCGCGGATGTTGCGGACGGCCACTTTGCCTTCGTCGGCGAGCTTCTTCGCGATTTTGGCGAGGTCGCGGCGGCGTTCTTCGGTGAGGGTGGGAATGCGGATGAGGATGGTTTCGCCGTTGTTCTGCGGATTGAGGCCGAGGTTGGCGTCGGTGATGGCGCGGTCGATGTCCTTGATGAGCGAACGGTCGTACGGCTGGATGGAAAGGGTCTGCGCGTCGAGAACGCCGATGGAAGCGACGTTGCGGAGCGGACCGAGGCTGCCGTACGCGAGAACGGTGATTCCTTCGACGATCGCCGGGTTGGCGCGGCCGACCTGGAGCTTGTTGAATTCGTTGTGGAGGTGTTCTTCGGCCTTCGCGAGGTCGTGGTGGAGATTTTCGAGCATATTTCGAGGATGGATAAAAATCACGGGGATTATATACGGGAAGCCGTTCCCGGGCAAAAAATTTTTGACTTCCACGTACGCGGGCGTAATATCCGCCCAAGTCCGTTTTATCCCTTCCGCATCCGGTTATGAAGGCCACGTCCCTCACCCTCGCCGCCGCGCTTACTCTCGTAACGGTTTCCCAGGCTTTCGCCCTCCCCGGCGATTACAAGGAAGTCGAATGTTCCACCCAGGCCATTTTCGCCGCCAACAACTGCAACCAGTGTTTCGACGGAGGCAAGGTCGCCGTAGGACAGAAGATCACCGGTCTCTACGACACCTGGACCAATAAGAACGCTACCGAACAGATCGCCTACAAGGACGAACAGGTCTACCCGGAAATCGTCAACCTCGGCGGTGACGCGACTTCTTGGAAGTCCACCCCGTCCGATCCGGCGACCTTCTGGAAGTACGGTTCCGAAGTCCTCTGGGTAGATTCCCTCACCGGAAGCGGAAAGCAGGAATACGTCCTCGATCCGGGAAAGACCGTCACCATGATGGAAGCCGACCTCGGCGCCAACTACTCGCTCGAAAAGACCGACAAGAAGGCCGGAGAAATCGTAGGTCTCGCCAAGTTCCCGGTAGCTTTCCACGACGTTACCGCCGCAGGAAAGGACGGTCCGGTACAGCTCCACTACGAATGCGTCGCGTTCGCTTCCGAAGCCGCTCCGGCTCCGGCACCGAAGCCGGCACCGACCCCGGTAAAGGCCACCGCGGTCAAGACCGGTCCGGAATCGTTCCTCCTTCTCGCGCTCGCGGCTCTCCTCTCGCTTTCCCTCGTGGCATTCCGCCGCAAGAAGGCCTAATACGCAAGAAATACGCTAAAGAAAGCCGGTCCGCAAGGGCCGGCTTTCGGTTTTTTGCACGATAGGAAAACATGTAGTAAAGTCATAGGGAATAGTTTTAAAACCCTTCCCCCCATGGCAGGAACCAGCCAGGCATCCAACTTCAAGGCATCCGAACTTCTCGATGCCGTTGAACGCCTCGACTCCGACAAGAACGGCGTCACCCTCGAAGAACTCCGCAAGACTTCCCGGTACTACTCCGAGAAGCTCATGGACAATCTCCGCTCCGCAGCCGCGGAACTCCGCACGGAAAAGAACCCGAATCCCGAAAAGGTCGCGGCACTCCGCTCTTCCATCGAACGCCTCGGCGCGCTCAACGGACTCAAGGCGAGCCAGGAACAGGAAATCAAGGCCCTCTACAATGGGGAGATGAAGGATTTCTACGAACTTTTCGCCGAACTCAAGACCCGTCTCGAGTCTTTGAAGGCGGAAGTTTCCGCTCCGAAGGCCGACAAGGCTCCGGGCGCCGAAACCGTAGTGGTCGCCGACGCGAAGGCCGCGAAGCCCGCAACCGCCGCAGCGGAAACCGTGGTCGTAACCAAGGACGCCAAGCCGGCCGCACCGAAGGCAGAAACCAAGGAAGTCCTTTCCGGATTCGCCGCCAAGCGCGAATTCCTTACCGCCGACGAAAGCCTGTTCCAGAACGCGAAGGGGGAACGCGTTACGGGTTTCGGCCGCATCCAGCTCAAGAAGCTTCTCGCCGATCCGCGCATCGTCGGAAACGAACAGGATTTCGACCGTCTCGTCATCCGCCTCGCCGGAGCGCCGATCAACGTGAAGAACGAAGAGGAATCCAAGAAGGTCCGCGCCGATTTCGTCGAGAACCTCTCCCTCCGTATCGTCGCCATCTCTTCGCTCTACGAACGTACCGTCGGTCAGAAATTGAAAGAGACTTCTTCTTCGGGCGGACTCCTCCACGTCCTCATGGGCAAGGAAGGCGAACTCGTGAAGCGCATGTTCGACGTTGCCGACGCGCTCGAAAAGAAGGGCGAAGGCAAGGGTTGGAACGTCACTTTCCAGGATATTACCGATACGCTCAAGTCCATCGGCCTCGGCGCGATCCTCGGTCCGGTCTACCTCGACTGGAGGACCCATAAGGGCATCGCGAGCGAAGAAATCAAAACCGGAGGCAAGACCGACAAGTTCGGTTGGGCCACTTCCGATTCGAAGCAGAATGTCGAAGTGCGCGTCACTCCGGCATTCAAGCTCTTCGGATTCGCTCTCGGTCTCGCCGTAGAAGTGAATGCCAACCTCAACGACCGCGAACGCGAAATCATCGGAAAGGTGAAAGAAGCGGCCAAGGCCTACGATTCCCTCATCGATCCGGCTACCGGAAAGATGGACGAAACCAAGGTGCCCAAGGAAAATCTCGAAGACGCGAAGGAATTCAACCGCGCGTTCGAATCGATGCGCACCGGGAATCCGGAACGCGACAAGGCCGTATCCAAGGCCGTCCGCGACGCGTACCTCCTCGAACTCACCGACCGTCTCGTCCGTTCTGACGCCGGTTGGGAAGTCAAGGGCGTAGGCGCCGGCGTGGCGCTCCTCTTCGGAATCGTTCCCGTGAAGGCGTTCGTGAAGCTCAACGGGGAAAAGATTTCCGCGAGCGTTACCGAAGGCAAGGTGGGAACCCTCGCCGCCCTCGACGCCGTACGTCTCGGAAAGGGCGGTCTCGACAAGTACGGAATCTCGCTCAAGCAGACTCCGGAAGGCTACGAATACGCCATCGACCCGGCGAAGAATTACAAACTCGAAAACCGTACCGACCTCAAGATCGAAAACGGCGTAATCAAGAGCAAGAAGCCGCTCTATTTCAAACACCTCGAACTCGTCTCGGATTCCATGAAGGAAGGCGAAACCTCGGTAAATACCCTCGTCGTCAGCGACGTTCCGCTCGACGCTGCCGGACTTCCGGCCGAAGCCGGTGCGAAGAGTGCCGAATCCATCTACGTCGCCGCGTCCAACGACAAGCTCCGCAACGAAGTTTCGACCGCGATGAAGGGCATCTCGAGCCGCAATATCCGCGAACGCCTCACCGGCATTCCGGCCCTTCAGGAAGCCATCGCCAAAGCGTACGCTTCTGGAAATCCGGAAGGCGCGTACAAGCTCCTTTCCCACGTGAAGGTCGAAGGCAAGAAGCCGCTCGCGGCTCTCGCCGCCGCCCATGCCAAGGATTCCGCCGCAGACAAGCGCGAACTTCTCAACATGGTCCTTCAGGAAACCGCCGGCGACTGGCGCATCCGCAACTTCGACGCCATCAAGACCGACGCGAAGGCGTTCAAGGACTTCGTAGAACGCACCGGATACAAGGGTACCCAGAAGGCCCTCAAGCTCGCCGACGTCGATTCCGCGTGGAACCTCGGAGGCACCTTCGACAAGAACCTCCTCGCGAAGACGGGCCTCGGAAAGGAAAAGGACCAGAAGGAGGCGCTCGCCGCTCTCGGAAAGGCCCGTGCCGAATATTCCAAGGAACTCGGCAAGCTCGACTCCATCAACAACAACACCCGTGAAATCAAGAACGCGATCGGGTTCGTCAACTTCCACCAGGTCGCGATCGGCGCGGACGGCAAGTCCTACAAGCGCTTCCAGGAGATCGTTCCGGTAGCCGGCACCGTCAAGGCGGTCAACGTCGAACCGACCAAGTTCGAAAGCGCCGCGATGCGCCGCCAGCTCGTCTCGGAAATCCCGACTTTCGTCCTCGAATCGCTTCGCGCGACCATCAACGAACAGGCGAAAAAGGTCGGAGCCGCAGAAATCGGTTCGGTCGACGACGTCCGCAAGCTCCTCTTGAACAACGGTTCGAAGGCCGAAGGCGCGTTCCGTCCGGACATCAAACTTACGAGCGATCTCGCCTACACCCGCTTCGCGAAGTGTCTCAACGACACCTACCTCATCCAGAACATCGGCCTCTGCGTCACCGGACCGAACGGACAAACCACGTGCGAACCGACGATTCCGGAAGTCACTTCCGACCTTCTCGCGACCGTGGGAACCAAGGAAACCAACGCGACCAACGTCGCTGCCGGCGTCGCGTTCAATACGGGCGTGGGCGGCGGAGGAAAGGGCGGGGACAATCCGAACAATCCGAACAACAACACCACTACTCCGGGCGTGACTCCGGGTGGCGTTCCGGGCGGAACCACCGTACCGGCTACTCCGGGTGCGGTAGGGTTCTAATTCCCGCGTCTTCCGAGGGTTGACTTTCCGTCCCGTTCACTATCATCTGAAGGATACTTAACCTTTCGGTACGGTGAAAATCGGACGCATCGCTCTCATCTTGGCCGTCTCGGCCGTGGCTCTCGCTTCCTGCGGGGCCGACAAATCTACGGAAAAGGGGGCTCCGTCGCAAGACGGAGTCACTTCCGTGTCTCCGGGAAAAGACGCTCCGGTCGTCGTTTCCGGAAAGGCTTCCGAATTCTAACTTATCGCCCATATGGCCATGAAGACCCGAATCCTCCTCGCGCTCGCCGCGACCTGCGGGCTCCTGCCCCTTTCGGCATCCGCGCTCGTCGTTACCGACGTGGCTTCCCCGACTTCCAGTTGTGACGGCGGAAGCTGGAACGTGGATTTCTACGGAAATTTCCAGGGACATCTCTGGGACCGTTACAACGCCGCCGGCGAATCCTACGTTTCCGCATCCTCCAGGATCGACGTCTTCGTGAAGGGCGGTAAGGTCAACATTCCGAACGGATGGGTCCAGACCACCTCGTACGCTCCCGCACCGGGGCAGTATTTCGTGGCTTGGAACAATTCCCTCTCGAGCCTCAACCTCGCGAACCTCGTTCCCGCTGACCGCGGAACTCCCGTAGCCCAAGTGACCTACGCGATCCGTCGCGCTCCGAGGTCTTCGGGCGGCACTACCCTCAACGGTTCCTATTACACGTCCCCGTTTTCCGGAGGAGTTCCGAGCGTTACCGACCGTGGCAACCTCGGTCTCGGGTTCGATCTCTCGAGCATTACGATGGACCACGAGTGCTTCAACATCTACCCCCGCTGGTGCGGCGACGGCGTCGTCGACCCCGAAGAAACCTGCGACCCCGAAGATCCTACCGGTGCGGGACTCGCTCCGGGCGAAATCTGCGACCCTAATTCCTGCCGTCCTACCATCGTCGTTTCGAATACTTCGTGTCAGAACGCCACCGCTTCCTCGACTTCCCTCATTACCGGGGGATCCATGGTCGTTTCTTGTAACGCCGTCGCGCCCAACGCCGCGACCCAGTACACTATCGAATGCGGAAACGGAACCACCCAGACCGGTACCGGAAACACCCTCAACTGTACCTATGCCGCGGCCGGAAGCTATTCCCCGCGTTGCCGCGTAGACGCCGAAACCGCGTTCTCCGCCGCATGTACCGCGAGCGTTACCGTCACCGGCGGCGGCGGATCGAGCGCCCAGTGCCAATCCATCAGCCTCTCCGCAAATTCGTCCAACGTCGGCGCTCTCACGAGCCGCATCACCTGTAACTCGAACAATCCGCCGGTCGCCAACCAGTACGTCATCGAATGCGGAAACGGCCAGACTTTCACGGGCGCGACCAATGTTCAAACGTGCTCGTACTCGACGGGGCAATACTCCCCGCGCTGTCTCGTAAATAACGAATCGGCACCCGCGGCAGCATGTATCGGATCCATTACCGTTACGGGCCAAGGAGGCGGATCTTCATCCTCTTCCTCGTCGTCCTCTTCCGGAGGCGGCGGAGGCGGTTCATCCTCTTCCGGAGGCGGCGGAACCCCGGGCTTCTGCGGTGACGGAATCCTCCAGCGCCCCAACGGATCGGGACAGAACGAATCTTGCGACGCCGGTACCAATAACGGAAAAGCCGGATACGCCTGTACTTCGACCTGTACCATCGGTTCCACCAATCCGGGCGGTAACGCCAACGAAATCCGCATGACGACGACCAATCCGGGAAGCGCCGGAAACCTCTCGGTTTCCTCTTACCGAGCCATCGTCGGCGACGGCGTCCGCGTCTTCTCGGACAGCGACACCCTCTCGTTCTTCGCGACCTACCCGATCTACATTTCGGGCAAGGACACCTACGTGACCAACGCTTCTCCGGTCATTTCCGGTACCGACGTGTCCCGCGTGATTTCCGAAAGCGACCTCTGCGTCGGACCCGCAGGTTCCAACATGAAGGTCGGCTCCTCGGCGGTCGACGGATCCGGAGGCATCGTCTTCAATTACCACGACGTCGCCTGCCGCGACGGATACACCCTTTGGAACGGCAACCAGCTCGCGACCTTCAAGGGAAAAACCGCGCCGCTCGCATCCAACGAGACCTACCGCGACACCCTTCCGGGCGAGTTCTACGTCGGCATCCGCTTCCTTCAGGAAGACGTGAACGTCCGCGTCGCTAAGAGCGTCGTCTCCAATACCGTCGGCGGAAACGCGTACCTCGCCCGCGCTACCGGCTACGACGTGAATACCATCGCGAACACCTTCCTGGACAACCTCAAGAAGGGAAACTTCACCACGGCTTCCATCGTCTCCGGCGATCTCGGATCCGGTCGCAACCTTTCGTCCGCGACCGCTACCGCGACCATTCCGGTAGGCACGAACAAGGCCCAGCTCGGATCTCTCGAAACCGTTTCGTCGAACCAGTATTCCGGCAATCTCGAAGTCCACTCCGAAGGCGACTTCGACGCGCTGCCGCAGATGGGCGACGACGAACGCGTACGAGTGCTCTCCAACGGCGAGCTCGAAATCGGTTCCTCGACTTCCGACGTGTCGCTCTCCAAGGTCCGTACCATCGTCGTCGAGAACGGAACCCTCCGCATTACCGGAAACATGGCGTACGCCAACAAGGACGCGAGCTACGCCTTCATCGTGAAGAACGGCCGCATTATCGTCGAGCCGGGCGTCACCAAGATCGCGGGCGCGTTCCTCGTCATGCGCGGCGACATCCGCGGAAACGGAACCAAGACCACCAACCGCCTCTCCGTCGACGGAAACGTCTATGGCAACGCTGCTCCGCTCGTAGACGAACGCACCTACGTCCGCGGTACGGTCTTCTCCACCGCGCTCACTACCGGCGTCACCATCAACTACTCTTCCCGCGCCATTAAGAACCCGCCGCCGCTCCTCACCCAGTTCGTCGAACAGTACTCGCTCGACCGGGTCGCGAAGTAAGGCTCCGGAAATGAAAAACCCTCCCGTATTGCGGGAGGGTTTTTTTAGGGCTTCCGGAAAATGTGAGGAAAGGGTGCAGCGGAGAATCAGACGGAGAAAGAAACAGCGGGATGGAGAACGCGGCCGCAGCGACTTTAGGATCCTAGGAGCCAGGCCGCGTTCTCCATCCCGTCCGAAATGTCCACTGAACCAGGCCGCGCTCGCCCAAACCGTCTTCGCCTACCAAATCCCCGGAACGAACCGGTAGGGGACCTCCTCCTTATATTCGGCGTACCCGTTGTCGGCCATGAGCAGGTGGCGCTCTTCGGTTATCGCGCGAAGGTAGTAGATTCCCGTCCATGCGGCGAGCGACAGTACCGCGAACAAAAGGCTTTTGGATCCCCATGCGGCGACGACCGCCGGTACGGCCCCGATCCACCAGGCGAGGTTCTTCGCGGCGTAGGCGGGGTGGCGGATCCATCGGTACGGGCCCTTCGCCACGATGCCGCGGTTGGTGAGGTTGGAAGCTTTCCAACCGAGCGCGACCGAGGCATAGGCGTAAAACGCCATGAGGCCGATGACGAGGACGTTCAATACCAAGGTGACCGAAGGGGAATACGGCAGTACCGGCGTATCCGAAGAATACCATCCGAGAATCGAATTGGTCGCGCCGTTGAAGGGAGGGTAGCACAAAAGGCAGACGGCCCATCCCGATACGGTGGGGTCGACCGAAACGATGCGGTTTTTCAATATTCCGGCTTCCAGCAGGTATCCGGCCGTAAAGAAGAACACGTCCGCGAAAAGGACCGCTTGGAACGCGAACGCGAAGAACGGAACGGTCGTGAACGCGTCCCAATCGAGTTTGCCCGAGAAAAAATACCGTTCGATACCGATCGCGGATTGCGAGGCGTGCGAAAGTACCCACCCGATCATGAGCGGAGCGAAAAACGCCTTGAGCGCGAGCGACCTTCCGGCCTTTTTCCACTCTTCGCCGAAGTTCCGGTCCGCAAGGCCTTTGAAGAACCGGTATGCCGACGATTCGCCCTTCTCGAACGCGTAATAGAGGGGCAGTACGGCGGCGTACGTCCAAATGACGGCCACGAACGCGGCATCGGTGGTGAACGCCGTTCAGAACCCCGGAAAGACGTGGTTGCCGGTGAACAGATGGGCGAACCTTCCCGAGCCCCAGTAGAATCCGTAGGTCAGAAAGAGGAATCCCATGGTGGACGCGTAGTTGCGCGCGGCCTCGCGAAAGCGTTTGGACATGCCGCGATTGTGTACGGAAGGGCTCCGAAGTCAAAAAATCCCCCGCTTCGACGCGGGGGATTTCGGTCTTCCGGGCGATTAGGCGTGGCGGGAGAGCATGGCTTCGAGAGCCGATACGTCTTGGGTGCCGACGATCTTTTCGACCGGCTTGCCGTCTTTAAAGAGGATCATGGTCGGAATCGACATGATGCGGAACCCGGACGGGGTAATCGGGTTTTCGTCGACGTTCATCTTGGCGATGACGGCCTTGCCTTCGGTCTTCGCGGCGAGCTCTTCGAGACGCGGAAGCATCATGCGGCACGGTCCGCACCATTCTGCCCAAAAATCCACGAGAGTGAGTCCGGTAGCGGTGTCGGCTTCGAACGAAGCGTCAGTAACGACCTTAAGATTTGCCATGTTTTTGAGTTATGAAAAATGCGTTCGCCTTTGCAAGCGACGTTGGATACTACTCCGAGAAGCGGGGAAATCAAATCCCGAGGAACCTTTTTTCCGACCGGGTTAGCCTCAGAGAATCGCGACTACCGATGACGCGACGACGAGGCACAAGGCCAAGAGTCAGGGTCCTGCGCCAAGATTGAGGCCTCCTCCGCCTCCTCCGTGGTTGCTTGATGCTTTCGGTGCGTGTCCGTGTCCCGCCATAGTTTCAAACCTAAAAATAGGCCTGGAATCTACGTATCGGATTCGGTTTGTCAAGAAAACTTCGCAGCACCTGGAAAGTAGCGGTAAACGCCGCGGATCGGGAGTCATTTTTTAAGTTCCCGTCCAGAATGGGGGATGAAATTCTTTTCATTGAGCGCGATGTGGTTTTCGCTCCATCCCGCGAATTTCTCACGCATCGGCGATCCTTCCGGAAGAAGTTCGAGTTCCCGTCCGTCGTGTTTGGCGAGAAACGCCTCGCGAACCGCCTCGGCTTCGGCCATGAGGCGTGCCATGCGCTCGGATTTTACCGAATCGGGAATCTGGTCCGGCAGTTTGGATGCCGGAACGGCATGGAGTCCTTCGTGCGGGGAAAATGGAAAAGCGTGGGTCTGCGTGATGCCGAAATCGCGCACGAGAGAGAGCGTGTCTTCGAAATCCGCTTCGGTCTCGCCGGGGAAGCCCACGATGAGATCCGCGCCGATGTTGATTTCCACCCCGTCCTCCCGAACGAGGTTCCGGATTTCGACGAGTTTTTCGCGAAGGAAATCGCGGCCGTATTTGCGGAGCATTTTTTTCAATACCGAATCCGATCCCGATTGGATCGAAAGGTGGACGTACGCGTGCGAACGGGCTTTCGTGAACGTGGCGAGCATTTCGTGGGAGAGGAACTCCGGCCCTAGGCTCGAAACGCGCACGCGGCGGATATCGGTTTCGTTCCAGAGCGTTTCGATGAGTTCGTAGAGGCGTCCGTTTTCGAAATCGTTCGAATCGACCGAGCCCCAAGCTCCGACGTTGGTGCCCGTGAGCACGGTTTCCGCTCCGCCGCTTAAGGCGAATTCGTCGATTTCATCGGTGATTTCTTCGGCCGTGCGCCATTTGTGGGCACCGCGGGCGGCGACCGTGAGACAGAACGTGCAGAGATTGTCGCAACCGGTCTGTACGACCGAGTACTTGCGCGTGAAGAGATTCGACTTCGAAAGGGCCGCCTTGAGCGAAAGCACGCGTTCGGAAGGGGATTTTTTACGGTTTTCCACCGCTTCCGCGCGTTTGTTCATGCCGGCGCGTTCCGAGGCGCCGCTCGGCGACGGTGCGCCGTCGTGCGGGTTCTCGGATTTTTCCTCGCCGTCGTGCGGGTGGTCGCGACGGAATCCTCCTTCCGCGTCGTCGGGATCTTCCGCGAGCAGTTCGATTTTGTCGCGAAGCGGAGCCAAATCGGGATATTCTTCATAGAAACGGTCGGAAACTTTGCCTTCCGTCAGGCTTCCGCAGCCGGAGAGATAGATTTTCCCGCCTTCCGGCAAATCGGCCGCGGCCTTCTTTACGAACCGTTTCCACTTGCGCTTGGCGTTTTCGGTCACGACGCACGAAGCGACGAAAATCCCCGGCTTCGAAGAGAAGTCGGGGCGGGAGAGCCATTTGTCGGTGAAGTACTTGTTCGTCTTGCACCCGAAGATTCGGTATTCCATACGACGGGAGTATATCCGGAGGTTTTTTCGTGTCAAAGCCGCCGCCGCGTTCGGAGAACGGACGTCCCGATATCGTGAGTTTCGGTATCGCCCCGCAACCTTCGTCCATATCCCCGTCAGGGATTGACAAAATGGCAACATATTGGTAATATCAGAAGAACCTCCGCCGGACGAACGCGGCGAAAATTTCATTTTTCCGTATGGGAACGGGCTCAGACATGCCTCGGACATCCTCGAACGCTCCCGCGCGAACGCCTTGAGAAAAGGAAAGATTCCTTCTCCAGACCCGCTCGCTCCTTTCGCATACCTACCGAGCGGGTTTCATCCCCTGAATTTTCAAGCAAACGCTCGAACGTCTCGATCCGGAGGATACCGGCGAACATTCCGAACTCGCTTACGCGATGTCGGAGGCGGCCTATCGGGAAATGTCGGAAAAGATCGACCTCGAATGGGAAATCGAATTCCTCGACCTCGCATACGACATCGCCGTGGAATCCCATGAGTGAGTGGTTCGGGACAGCGGCGAACCGTACGTGACCCATCCTATCGCGGTCGCGAAAATCACGCTCGAGGAATTTCCCAATCCTACGACGTTCAAGGCCATCGTCGCCCTTTTGCACGACGTTATCGAAGACGCGCCCAATCCCGAAGCCAAAAAGGCCGAACTTCTCGCCCGTTTCGTGGCAAAAGCCGAAGAAAAGCGTCCGCAGTTCGTCGCCACGATGGGGGAACCCGCAGCTTCGAAGAAAATCTCGTTCATGATTTCCTTCGCGGAAAGCATCGTCGAAGCCGTAACCATGCTTTCGAAAAAACGGAAAGAAGACTATCTCTGGGCCTGGGAGAAGCCGCTTCTCGCCTTTGAAGACGCCATATCCGACGTGACGATGCTTTCGCCGGCGTTCCTCTGGTGGTCGCCGCTCGCGACCCCGCCCAAGGTTTGGAGCAAGCTCATGAAGGACAGGGCCGACGACGAATATTTTTCCCGCTTCGAATTCGTCCTCTCCAACCGGCTGTTCATCGCGGTACTCTACGACAAACTCGCCGACCGGCTCCACAATCTCCGCACCCCGAAGCCCGACAAACGCGACAAATCCAAGCCCGATCGGAAAGCGCTGGTGAAAATGCTTGAAGAAACGGAGGCGCACTACCTTTCGCTCGCCGAGCGGCTCGATCCCCAGATCTTCCAACTCATCAACGCCGAGGTCGACCACTGGAGGTCGTACCTCGCGACGGAACCCGTTTCCGAATCCACGAGAGGAAAAACCAAGCGCATCTTGGGAAAAAGCGCATAAAAAGCCTCCGGAAACGGAGGTTTTTTCGTGTCGAAGATGTCAAAACGGATGTCCACATGGGAGCGTGTTTTCTCTATGGGTGCTGGATTTCTGATTTTTCAGGCATGAAAAAACCCCAGCGCGTTGGGTAACGGAGGCTGGAGTTGTCGTTTTGATCCCCAGTAGTCAGCGAAGGTCACGCTAGGTGCCATGGATGCGACGTACTGGTGGAATGGTTCCCTTGTCAGTGGGACGGTGGAGTACCGACTCGCTCAATTTGGGTAGGAATTTGTTGACCGGCATCTTCACCTTTCCGGTTTTCGTTTTTGTTCTTTTGGAAGCGGACGCGCCGCAAGCCCGGAAAATTTTCCGGAGGAAGCGGTTCATCCGCTTCCGTTTGGTCTGGCCGTCCGCACTGAGTCGGAACGACGTGTTGGTTTTTATTTTTTGTTGGAGGCTGACCGATTTGACGAACCGGGGCCATTCTGATTGAGCGAGATTGTCTTAATGAGCAGGTGTCCCTTTAGGAGAGAAGCTGATTTGTGCTTCCTCGGTGGGTACGCAGATATAATACGCCACTTCCGAAACCCTGACTAAACACGAGATATTGCCATTTGTCATATTTATAGTCTGTAATGAATAAATGATACGAGAAACCGAGCACGCAAGACAAGGAACGGTTTTTGCGAAAAAGAAGAACATATTTCTTGTTCATGATGCCGTTTTCGACGAAATTATGTATTCGCGTATAAAAAAATAAAACGGTTTCCGTTTGATTAATAAGCCAAAATCCCTACCATCTGAACGAGTTTTTCCACCAAAATCGAGAAGAGGTACGCCAACCCCGGCGTAACAGCCACAACATCTTGTGATTTATCGGTTTCCGCCGATTTTCCCTTACCCCAAGAAACCGATTATGAAGCGCGTCATCGTCATTCCCGCAGTTCTCGTTTTCGCGTTTCTCCCCGTTTTCGCCATCCAGGCGGAGAAGCTTTCCGCCCCGATTCCCGCGCCGAAAGTCCTCGCGAGCGCGAATTCGGAATTCGTTTTGTCGGTTCCGAAACTCCGTTCGACGCTCGTAACCCTCCGGTATCCCGAGGTTTCCGATAAGAAATTCGCCCTCCAAGCGAACTGTTCTTCGTTTTCCAAGCCGGTTTGGTCGTCGCTTTCGACTTCCGGAATCCGCACCGAAATCGTTCCCATGTCGGTTTCGGACGATTGCGCCGACGATTCCGTCCGCATTTCCGTTTCCGAATCGGGTGCCGAAATCCCGGGATCGGGCATGTCCGTGCCGATTTTGAAGCCGGAATCCGTCTTCGTGGAACTCTCCGACCTCGCTGACGAGCCGCTCTTCGTGTACGCGCGCGATTCCGCCGAAGCCTCCCGCACCGCGTCCGAAGCTTCCAAACTTTCCATTTCGGCATCTGGCGCTACCGCCAAAGAAAAGCTCGCCGGGCTCGCGCAGTCGTACCGTTCCGCCCTCCTCGCTTACCGCTCGGAGCGGGCGTACGGCCTCGTCAAAGCGCGCGAAAACATGAAATACGTCATTCCCGTCGCCGGAGTTTCCATGCCGACCGAGTTTCCGGATATTCCGGGGGGCGGAAGGCCGTACCGGAAGGACGTTACCGACGGCATCCACCACGGTTGGGACCTCATGTCCCCCGTGGGCACCCCCGTGCGCGCAGTGGGCGACGGAGTGGTCGTACGCGTCGTATCCGGCTTCGCCTGGAGGGATTTCGACCGGATAACCCGCGCGAAAGTCCTGAATTCCGACCAAGAAGCACTCAATCTCGACGTATATCGCGGCAACCAAGTCTGGTTGAAGACCGCGGACGGCAACGTCACGTTCTATTCGCACCTCTCCAAATTCGCTCCCGACGTCGCTGAAGGGAAAAGCGTGGTCGCCGGGGAAATCCTTGGAAATATCGGAATTACCGGAGTGCCCGACAGGAATTTCGACAGGCCGCACCTCCATTTCGAGATCCAGGTAAACCCGCACGACGGATCGGATTCCAAAGAACCCCTCTCCGTGATGCGCTGGAAGTGGCTGACCCAAGGGATGGGCCGGAACGCGGTCGACGAACTCTCGGCGAAACTCTTCGTGAAATAATCCAAAAAAAACCGCCCCGGAAGAAGGGGCGGTTTTTTTCATGGCGCGATACTATTGGCAGCAGACGACCTTGGTTCCGCTGATCCATTCGTCGGGACGGGAATTGTTCCCTCCTCCGTTCGCCCAGGGCCATGGGTAATCGATGGCGGCGGAGCAGGCAACGTCGCCGGCCGGATAGAGCCCGTGGCTTCCGTCGGTTCGCAGTATGACGTATTTCACGCTGTTGCAGGTCGTTTTCGCTCCGTCCGAAGCCCCGTCGAGCGCGCAGAGCTGCGATCCGGTTTTTCCTATGCTTTTCATGTGGACGAAAAGCGGACGGCTTGGCGAAGGACAGGCCGTCGCGACGTACGAATAGGGAAGTTCCGGCCTTGAAAACAACAGATCGTTGAATGCCGTGGCGGAAGTTCAAACGTACACGTTGGAGGCGCGGATGTTCCCGTTCACGTCGAGTTTCGCCGTCGGGGCTCAGGATACTCCCATGCCGACGTTTCCGCCGGTCACGGCGAACGCCCCGGCGAGCGTATTGAGTTGGGACACGATGTCGTTCCAAGCCGCGGAGGAAAGCGTCGTTCCGGCATTGGGCAACGCTCCCCATGCCGCCGCCGCGAAGGAAACCCCTCACCAAACCAGAACGGCCGACGAAACGATTCACAGTCAGACCTGCGCTCCCTTCGAAAAATTTTTTACGAATTCTTTCATAGGGAGGCGGTTAGTAACTGCAGCAGCAGTAGAATTCGTCGGCGTTCGGATACGCGGTCGTGGAACAGCCGGTCGCTCACCACCAGTCTGCGGCGTTCACGCCCTGCAGTTCACCGTATCCGCGGGAACTTACCATTCAGCGGCAGTTTACGTAGTACGTTCCTCCCGAAGCCGCGCACCGGGCGTTGCAAGTCGACGCGCTTCCGCGCTTGAAAGCGGCGACCCATCCGTTCGTGGATTTCGCGACGCACGCCGAACTCGCAGCCATTTGAAGGGCTCAGAGCCCCCCGACTTCGGTATCGAAAGAAGCTCAGGACGCGAACAATCCTCATCCTACGGTCACTCTGAACGAAGGGCTCGGAGTCGCGCCGATACCGATTTTTCCGCCGGAATTCTGAAAGGGCCCAGTTCTTTGGTCGAGTTCGAGCACCGAATCGACGATACGGTTCCACGAAGCGGAAGAGAGGGGATTCGTAGCCGCAGCCCGATCGGAGGTCGAGAGTCCGGCAGTAAGGGCCGCGTATGCCGAAGAAAGTCCGACGAGGGTTACGAAAAAGACGGATGCTCAGATCGCCGAGCGTTTCGCGACTGCGGTAAATTCGGAGTTCATATCCGTGAACGGGTTACGTTTCGATTGCGGTTGCCCGCCCGTCTAAAGCGCCTTGCAGCAAGCTACGGGAAGGGAAAGCGTTCAAGCTTGGCAATGCACTCGTCAGAGGTAGCCGTTGCCGTATCTGCCGTACCAGGTCGGATAGTCTCCGGAGAGACAATTCGTCAGGTCTTGCCCGTTCCAATTCGATCTTCGGTGGTACTCGGAATTCGGAAAGCCTCATACTATCCAAGAGGTCGGTCAGATATCGCATCAATAGGCAACTCCGTACACCTGGGCTTCGTCGGCATTGCAAACGTGCCAGCCGGCTCCGCAAATCGGAACTCCCGTTTCGTCCGCGTCCAAACTGGCGTTTATGCTCGAGTAAGCCCTTGCGGAAACCGTTTTGATCCGGTTCGCGCAATTTATCGAAAACCCGTTGGAATTTACGGTTCCCCCCACGGTAACGTTGTTTCCCGATACGCCTACGGCCCCGGCGATGGCGTTCACCTGCGACACGATGTCGTTCCAAGCCGCCGAAGAAAGGGTCGTTCCGGCATTGGGCAACGCCCCCCATGCCGCCGCGGCGAAGGAAACCCCTCACCAGACGAGAACGAGCGACGCACACATTCCCAATCCTATCTGAACGCCCTTGAGGGCATTGGTTCCGAATTCTTTCATATTGAGTTGGATTGGCGGATGCGGATTGAAGAAAGCGGCATTCGAAAGATCTCGAATGTTAAAACAACGTGACGATATTACGCCTCTTCTCTCAAGATTCAAGCGAGTTCGTCGAACCGTTCGCCATTGAAGTGCTTGCGGTCTTCGAAAACGTGTATTTGCGCACCGGGCAGCGTGGCTTGGTATTTCGCTAAATCGGCGAACTCGACCACCGGGTCGTCTTTCGAGTGCCAAAGGTGGATATTCGACACGTTTTTCGACACGTTGGACACGTCTTCCACGAGTTCGAAAGAGCCGCATTTTTCGAACGGAGCCGCAACCAGATGCAGGTTGCGGGCCTGTATCTGATTTTCGGAGAAGTACTTCGCGAGGAAGATTCCGCCGAGCGAATGCCCGACGTACGTAGTGGTTTCCGGCTCGAGTCCCGGGGCGAATTTCTCAAAAAAGAGTTTCCATTCCGAGTATTTGGCGTTTCCCGGGCACGGCATGTCGGGAATGAGGATGCGGAATCGGTCGGAGAGCTCGCGGAAGAGCGTCGTTTTCCATCCGGTCCGGTCTTCGAAAAACCGCACGTCCCAGGTTTCGATGGTTTCGAGGTAGTGCTTTTCGGAGTCGAAAGATTCGCCTCCTTTCATGATGACGAGGGTCGGAAGTTCGGACATGCCGTTTCGTAACGGGTAAGTTGGGACGAGTATATTCGAAAAAAGGCTTACGGAAAGCACGGCCGTTCTTGTCCGTAATGAAAAACCCCCGCCTTTCCGGGCGGGGGTTTTCGGTTACTTCGCGTTAGGATTCGTGGTGATGATCTTTTCTTCGAAGTAGCTCGCGAGAACCTGGATTCCCACGTGTTCGCTTCCCGCGAAGAAGAGTCCCTGTCAGACCGACGCGTTGAGAAGGATGTATTTCTCCTGGTCGGTGAGCTTGAAGACGTTCTGGAGCACGTCGATGGACGCGGGCGACTGCTTGAGGAGCAGTTGGATGGACGAGTTCGTCACTATGGCCTTTCCGTAGGAGCTGGTCATGAAGTCTTCGACGTCCTGCGTGATGGTGGTGACGCCAAGGCCGTACTTACGCGCGCGCTTGACGAGACCGAAGAGGAACTTGGCGGAATCTTCGTGCTGCATGACGTTCCATGCTTCGTCGACGACGAGCAAACGCTTCTTGAGCGAGCTTCGGGTGACGTTCCAGACGTATCCGAGAAGCATGTACATCGCCACCGGACGGAGGATGTCGTCGAGATCGCGTACGGAGAACACTACGAGACCGTCTCCGAGGTCGATGTTGGTGCGTTCCGAGAACACGCCCGCGAATACGCCGTAGACGTATTTTTCGAGACGTTCGCAGAGGCTCTTGGCGCCGTCCATCGTTTCGAGAACGCTGAAGAGGTCGCGCATGATCGGGATTTCCTTGCCGGTCACGTCGTCGTCCTGATAGGTGATGCCCTTGAGCGAGTAGGTGGTCGTGATGGCTTTTTCGAGAATCGCCTCTTCGCCGGACGTGCACTTGCCGAGCATGAGGTTCATGAGGCCGACCAAGTTGATGATCGCCCCGCGCAAAAGATCCCCCGGTTTGGTTTCGGAATCCTTCAGCGCGCGCGGAAGGTCGAACGGGTTTATCTTTTCGTTCGAGTTGAGGTTGATGTTGACGTACGTGCCGCCCACGGTATCGACCAGGGTCTTGTATTCGTTTTCCGGGTCGAGGACGATGACGTTCGTTCCGAGCATGAGGGAACGCAGTATTTCGAGTTTTACGGCGAAAGACTTACCTCAACCGGATTTCGCGAAGACGACCATATTGGCGTTTTCGGTTCGGAAACGGTCGAAGATGACGAGCGAATTGTTGTGCGTATTGATTCCGTAGAGGATTCCGTCGTCCTGCGAGAGGGAATTCGAAGTGAACGGAAAGGTCGTGGAGAGGCCGCGGGTCGAGATGTTGCGGTACACGCCCACTTCGTCCTTGGCGAACGGACCTGCGGCGGTGAACGCCTGTTCGCTTCTGAGGAAGGCCTGCTTCGTGAGGATGTTGCGGCCGGAAAGGAGCGAGTCGAAGGTGTTCGAGAGCTTCTTGAGGTGGTCTTCCGATTCGCCGTAGATGGTGATGTAGATCGAGAAGTGGAAGTAGCGCTCCTGTCCGCGGGTGAGGGACGAACGGAGTTCTTCGACGTCTTGGATCTGGGCTTCGAGCGCCGGGTCGTTGATAAGCCCCTTGTCGGCGTTGATGGAGCGTTCCGAGTGGAGTTCGGTCAAACGCTTGCGGAGGTACTTCATGATGAAGGCGCTCTCGATCGGGTAGACGAACATCGACATGTCGAACTTCACGTCCCAGTTGATGAGCGGGGAGAGCCAGTTGCCTTCGAGGAAGTCCGGGTAGGCGTAGGTGAAGAACGAACGTACGAACACGTCGCCAATCTGGATCTTGGTCGCGTCGACGCGCATCATCGACGGGGCGATGGCGTCCTTTACGAACGCGAGCGCTTCGCGGTATTCCTTTTCGCCGCGGCGGATTTCCTCGGCTTCTTCCTTGGTGATTTTGCGGTTCGGGTCGTAGGTGTCGCTTTCTTTGGAAGAAACGCCGTTTTCGAGCGGGACGGTAACGTCCGTGCCCGTCTTCGGAGCCGGCGGAACCTCGTTGGATGCCGGAGCTACGCTATCGGGAATCGGAACCGGCAAAGAAGCCGGATTCGGATTTTCGGGCGTGGGGAGGAGGTTTTTTTCAAAATCCCCCGTATCGCCGGTAACCGGGGTCGAGATGAGTTCGAGAAGCGCGGAGCGAGCCTGGGCGGCCTGTTCTGCCGTGGGGTTCTGAGCGTCGGACATAAAGCGTGTGATCGGTTGTTATCGGCTTAGTACCAGTTCCATTCGGTAATCATTTCCTTGGGGATTTCCTTGAGGGCTTTGGATTCTTCGTCGCTCTCGCGGAATTGCGCCGTTATGAGCGTGATGTCGTCGAATTGGCGGTGCTGGTATCCCATGAAGCGGGAGAGTTCGATGGTGATGTGGTTGAAGATGCCGCGGGCGGTTTTGTCTCCCGACGCCGCCACCGTGTTCACGAGGCGTTCGATGCCGAACATCGGATCGCTTTCCTTCTTGCCGTTGCGGGCTTCGGTGATGCCGTCGGTGTACATGACGATGACGTCCCCCGGGTCGAAGGAAATCTGCGATTCCTTGACGAGCTTCGAGATGTCGCGCGTCATCCCGAGGGCGATGCCGCCGGTCTTGAGCTTGAACACCGCGTTGCGCGACTTCTTGTAGATGACGAGGTATTCATGCCCGGCGCCCGACATGTAGAGCTTCTTTTCCGCTTCGTTCCAACGGACCATGAGGCACGTCATGAGCATGTTGGACTTTACGCGCGGCTTGAGGATTTCGTTGGTGTTGGCGAGGATTTCGGCGCCGGAGACCGCCATTTTGGAAAAACCGGAGATGAGGGCGTTGACGACCATCATGACGAAGCCGGAAGCCACGCCGTGGCCGGTGACGTCGCCCAAGTAGATGTAACGGTTGCTGCCGCGTTCGATGATGTCGTAGCTGTCGCCGCCGACTTCCGTGGCGGACTTGGTGTTGGCGACGATGTCGAGCGAACCGGCGCGGACGTCGGTCTTCTTCAGGACGTGCTTCTGGATGTCGGCGGCGAGTTCGACTTCGCTGCGGAGGACGCGTCCGGCCTTGAATTCTTCCTTGAAGTTCCAAAGGATTTCGAAACTGCGGTTGAAGAAGCCGATGATGTAGGTGAGGTCAGGGTAGCCCTTGGGAGGCGGAAGGCCCGTGGAGCGGACGCCCGCGATGAAGTAGGCGACCTGGCGGCGGAGTTTGCGGATGGGGGAGATGAGCACGATCCAGGTGAGCGCTGCGTACGCGAAGGTCTGGAGCGCGAATATCGCGACGAGGATGTCCTGGTTTTCCGTTATGAGGTGCGAATACGGATTGTCGATGATGAGGTCCGGCGCGAAGAGGGTCGCCAAAACGAACGCGTCGAACGCGAAAAACGCGACGAGCGCGAGGTACAGGACGTTTTTGAGAAAGTCGGAAACGGATTTCATGCTCTTGGTTCCTATTGCGGTCAGTGATGGCGATTTCGAGCCAATTGTACCATATTCGGAATGGCTTCGCAAATATCGCGGGAAATAGGACTTGCCTATTTGCTTTCGTGAGTTTTTCAAAAAGTTTCTTTGCGGGTATCGGGTTTACGGATATCCTCCCTTCCGGAGCGCAATCTCATTTTTTTCCTTACCACTCTACAGCATGAACTCCCTGAACAAGGTCCAGCTCATCGGAAACCTTACCGCCAATCCGGAGGTTCGCGAAACCCCTAACGGACAGAAGGTCGCCACCATCGGCGTCGCAACTACCCGCGTCTGGAAGGACGCAGCAGGTTCCAAGCAGGAACAGACCGAATTCCACAACGTCGTACTTTGGCGCGGTCTCGCCGAAGTCGCTGAAAAATACGTGACCAAGGGCCAGAAAGTCTACATCGAAGGATACCTCCAGACCCGTTCCTGGGAAGACCAGACCGGCGCTAAGCGCTATCGCACCGAAATCGTAGGCGACAACCTCATCATGCTTTCCTCCAAGGGTTCCGGTTCCGGATCGGGAGAAGAATATTCCCAGTCTTTCGGCGAAGACGCTCCGTCCGACACCTCGGCTCCGAAGCGCACCAAGGCCGCCAAGAAGGACGACGAAATCCACATCGAAGACATCCCGTTCTAAGCCGCCCGGCCGAACGAAAAAAATCCCGGAGGAATCCGGGATTTTTTTATGGCGCCGTTCGGCCGCTTACTGCAGCTGCGTCACCGTCATGAAGCACGACATCGACAATCCCTGGCCATTCGCGCAGAGCCCCGCCACGACGTCGCCCGCGACGAGGGAAAACGTCAAATGCGCCGTAGCGCTCCCGCAGGAGTTCGCCAGGTTCGGAACCGTGATTTTCTGAACGCCGTTCACGTTTATCGAAGCGGTCGTATAACCGTTGGCGCCGGTGGTACATAAAGATCAGACGGCCGTGACGTCGTACGTGCCGGTTCTCGGAACGGCGAAAGAACTCGTCGCGGGGTTCGACGCGAGCAAGGTGTTCGCGAAGGTCGACGCGACCGTGAACGTCGAATTGGACGACGAAGCGACGGTTCCATTCAGGCTCACCGTCGAACCCCGGTTGTCGAGGTTCTGGAGCAGGGCGACCATTTTGTTCCATTCCGAGGACGAAAGGGTTCCCGTTCCCGGAACGGCGGTCGCGGGATACGACCCGACGTACGCCGCGAAACCTACCGACAGTACGCAAAGGGTTCCGAAAAAGGTCGCGGCCCAAAGCGCGGCCGAGCGTACGGGCGATTTCTTTCGAGTTTCCATAAAAAAGACCGGTTACGGATTTCCGCCACCAGTCTATTCCATTGCATCCCGACTGCAAACGGCTATTCCCGCGGGTCGACCTTGAATACGTAGTACATCCATTTTTCGCGGTTCGACATCCCGACGGTGGGCGAGGACTTGCGGTTTTCCCCGACGATGTTGCGTTCGACGTCGATCTTCGAGTAATTTTTCACCTCTTCCGCGTCTACGAGGAAGATGGCGTCTTCCCCCGGGTTTTTCCGGTTTTGCGAAGCTTTCGCCACGCGGTCGAGATAGGCGTTCGTCTTAACGTACGCGAGGTATCGTTTCTTGCGGTCGATGTTCGCTTCGACCTTCGAATTTTCCACGCCCAGAACCCCTATATAGGTGTTTATCTGGAAGTCTTTGTACTTGTACCACGTAATAAGGTACATCTCATATACGGCTATGAGAATGAGGAGTGCGAGAACGTACTGGTATCGGGGCTTCATCCGCGTTCCGTTTTACTTTCGTTGCCGTTTCCGGTAGAATTGCGGGCAGAATATCCGGAATTCCGGATATCGGAAATTTTCCGCACCCGCATGAACTCCATCCTCTCGTTTTTCGCGAGGCACCTCGCCTTTTCCCTCATGGCAGGGATAGCGGTCCTCATTTTCGCGCTTCTCGCGTTCGACTCCGCGGGCATGCCGACGACGGACAAATCCGAGTTTTCCCCGCACGTGCTCTGTACCCAAGGTACCACCATCGTAAAACGGAGCGACAAATCGGTCGTGCTTTCCGCGGAAAAAACCGCCGATATTTTCCAGGGCGACCAAATCCGCACCCGTGGCGGTTCGGCGGCTACGGTTTTTTGGACGGACGGCAGCGTCACCCGCCTCGCCGAAAACACCACCGTCAACGTTTCCGAACTCCTGAACAATAAGGACACTTCGTCCACCAAGGTCGACTTCTCCCTCGTAGAAGGAAAATCCTGGTCGCGCGTCTACCGCTACCTCTCCGACGATTCATATTTCCACGAACGTTTCGACGAAGGCCGGAAGCTCGCCGCGGTGCGCGGAACGGCGTTCGAAATCGACGCTTCCAAGGGATTCCTCCGTACCCAATCCCACGCCGTCGACGTCACCGATCCTGCCGGCAAGCTTCTCGCCACCGTTCCGGAAGGCGCGATCGTCGGCATCAGGAACCTCCAGTCCCTCGTGGACGCGGCGCTCGATTCCGCTTGGGAAGAATTCAACAAGACCGAAGACGCGAAACTCGCGAAGGACATGGCCAAAAGGGCGCAGGACGAAATGTCCGCCCGCGTCGCTGCGCTCAAGGATCTTCCGGTCGCGGTCTCGTTCTCGGGCGGAGACCTCTCCGTGGCGCTCGCTCCCGACTACGCCCAAAAGGCCAAGGAAGGAAAGGTCGCCTACCAGGAACTCCTCAAGGTATATCAGGCTACTGCCGCGCTGAAGGAGAATCCGGAAAACGTGAAATCCAAGGAAGCCCTCCGCGACGCGATTCTCGCGGCCGCTCCGGAGAACGAAAAATCCAAACTCGCGACGGCGTTCGCCATCCACGAGACCTACGATTCCTGGACTTCGCTTTCCAACGAAGAACAGCTCCTCCGCACCCGCCAGAAACTTTCCGAATACATCCGGGCCGGCGCCGACCAGGAAGCCGTCCGCCGCATCGAATCGAAATTGCCCACCGACAAGATGGACCGCTTCAACTCGGTAATGGACTCTTTGAAAAAGAAGGGCTTCGACACCCTCTCCGACCCGAACCTCTTCATGACCCAGCCGAAGGCCGTTCTCGATTCCGCGACCGACGCCGCGAAATCGGCGATCGAAGACGTGCGGAAGCTCGTACCGAACATCAAATAACCGGATCCCATGTCTGCCAATAAGCCGACGGCGCGTTTCGCGATTTTCCTCATGAACAAGGTGTTCGCCGCGCTCATCATTTCGGTGGCGGTACTCCTCATCGTAGGGTTTTCGTCGCGCGTGGCGCCCCAGTCGAACCCGTTCTACCGCTTCTTCGCCAACGCCGACCTCGGCGTGCGGAACATGCTCCTCCAATCGTATCCGCAGCGCGAAGCCCATCCGGCCGTCGCAGTGGTGACGATCGACGACCGCACCCTTTCGGATTCGAACGGACTCGGACGCTGGCAGGAATTCCGTCGCGAATACTACGCGAAGGTCATCGACCGGCTGAAAAAGGACGGAGCCCTCGTAGTTGGGGTCGACGTACTGTTTTCGGAAAAGGCCGATTCCTGAGACGACGAGCTCGCGCAATCGATTTCCCGCGCGGGGAACGTCGTGCTCGGTTTTTCGCGCGGACAGGCGCTCTTCCCAATTCCGAAATTCCGTTCGGCGGCTTCGTCGCTCGGCTTTTTCGACCCGTCCATCCACCCGATCAATTCGGTGGTCTACGCGGTCAACCCGGTAGGCAAGGTCGACGGGAAATACTACGAAAGCTTCTCGTTCTCCATCCTCCGCCGCTATCTCGACTTGGTCTACGGAAAGAAGACCGAGGTTTCCGACGACCGGCTCAGATACGACAAGTACTACGAGTTCCACGAGAACGAGTACCGGTTCGTTCCGTACGCGCTGAACGCTTCGACCAACGAGTTCCTCATCAGCTACCTTCCACCGCAGGTCACCTTCCCGAAGATTTCGTTTTCGGACGTGTACCATGCCGAAACCAAGGGCGAATTCGGGGACTACAAGCCCGAAATGGTGAAGGACAAGATCGTTCTCATAGGAGCCACCGCCACCGCCCTCCACGACGAATTCTTCACGCCGATGGGCGTTTTGGAAGGGGTGTACGTCCATGCCAACGCCATCAATACGGTGCTCGAGCGTTCGTACGTCACCGAGTCGTCCAAAGGGATAGAGCTGGCCGTGCTCGCGTTGCTGACGTTCTTCTTCTCGATTTTCCTCCTCCACGTGGGGAACCGAGCGTACCAGGTGCTCGTTTCGGCGGTCGCGCTCATTTTGGCCGGCGCGTTCTACGTGTTCATCTTCTGGGCGTTCCGTAAGAACCTCAACTACCCGATAGAACTTTCCGTCATCGTCATCTTGGTCGCGCTCGCGTCCACGGCGTACAAATACATGCTCGAAGAAAAGGGCAAACGCCTCCTCCGCAACGCGCTTTCGCAGTACCTCGCCGAAGACCTCGTCGCCTCGGTGCTCAACAACTACGACCAGATGCGCCTCGGCGGAGAACGCCGCGAAGTCACGCTTTTCTTTTCGGACATCGCGGGCTTCACCACGCTTTCCGAAAACATGGAACCGGAAGAGCTCGTCAACTTCCTTTCGATCTACCTGAAAGAAGTTTCCGACATCATCATGCACCGCAAGGGGTTCATCAACAAGTACGAAGGCGACGCCGTCATGGCGATTTGGGGCGCGTTCCGCGAACAGGACGACCAAGCCCGCCTCGCGTGCGAATCCGCTATCGAACAGCAGGAGAAGATCCAAGAAATCAACCGCCAGTTCAAAACCCGGTTCTGATTCGAAATCCAGGTCCGCATGGGAATCAACATGGGAACCGCGGTCGTAGGGAATATCGGCAGCGAAGGCAAGAAGATCGAATTCACCGCCCTTGGCGACACGGTGAACATCGCTTCGCGTTTCGAAGGCATCAACAAGCTCTACGGCACGCTCGTCATCGCCGGCGAAACCGTCAGGGAAACCTGCAAGGACGAATTCGTCTTCCGAAAGCTCGACTCCATCATGGTAAAGGGGAAAGAAAAGCCCACCGTAATCTACGAGCTCGTCGGACGCGTCGGAGAGGTCGATAACGACAAGCGCACGCTCGTCGCCGAATTCGAGAAGGCCCTCGCGTTGTATGCCGAGTGAGAAGTCGCGAGAGGGAAGGAGTTGTTCTCGAAGCTTTACGCGATCTACAAGGATCCGCCGTCGGAAGTATTCATGAACCGCTGTGGAAAACTCGTCGAAGAAGGCGTTCCGGAAGGTTGGACGGGCGTGTATCGCGCAACCGAGAAATAGCATCAGTAAGCCAAAGAAGACATATTATGAGAAATGGTCCTAAAAAAGTAGGACCATTTTTTGACAACTAATTTATTTCATGTTTTAATACATTTGTCCGCTGCTATAGAAAGGCACGCCGAAGTGCCGAAGGACAACAAAAACAAATTCGGCCCGCAAGGGAACCAATTGTAAAACACATTCATCTTCTGGAGAGAACCGAAAGGATTCGATCCGAGGAACCAGCCCCTCATTCTGGTAAAACAGAGGCAAAAGCAGCGGTATCGTACCGAAACCCTTCGGCGGGAGTCGGACACACAAGAAAATCCGTACATAGGCATCATTTGATCGGTTCATATGCCTCGTATGTACGGATTTTTCATTTGTGCCCGAACGGGGTTTCCGGGAAAACCCATCGTTCGAAAACGTCCCGAAGTGCCCCTCGTCCGTCCGAGGGTCACTTGCAATTTATTACCAATGCTGACAATCACCGGTACCGCTTCAAAACCGATCGGAATCACAAAATAAAAACCCGTCCTATGCGGACGGGTTTTCCATGTTCTGTTGGATTTGGGCGAGCATGCCGTGGGTCTTGAGCGTCTCCATGAGCTGCCTCGAGTAGAGGGCGGCGACGCCTTTGACGTGGTCGCGGCTGGTGAACGTGCCGATGACGATGCCTTTCGAATCGACGACTGGGAGGACGTTGACCCCGAGGCGGTCCATGATGGCCGTGACTTCTTCGGGTTTCGAATCGAGCGTGACGGAGAACCCCTTAGTGACGGTGGGGATCTTTCCGAGGGTCTCTTCCGGATCCGAGTTGATGAGTACCGCGCTTGGGATGATGCCCAGCGCCTTGCGGCTCGCGTCGACGACGATGACGGCGTTGTAACGCTGGCGGAACACCTTCTGAAGGACCTTGAGGGCCGATTCCACCTGGGCGTCCTTGCCGAAGACGAGGGGGAGGTCCTCGAACACTACGCGTCCGATGTTGTCGAGAAGCGGATAATTGAAAAGTTCGTCCTTTCCTTTCGAACGCCCGATTTCGGCGGCGATTTTCTGGAGGGAAGCCTGCGTTTCTTCGATGACCTTTTCGGTCACTTCGCCCTTTTCGAGCATGAGCGCGAGCTCGAGGATGCGGCGGCGGGTATCGGCGAGAATCCCGGCTTCGATGTCGCGGCGGCCCTTTTCGAGGGAAAGCCCGCTGATGGAAAGCTCGGGAGCGGATGATTCTTCTTTGTCTTCGGCATCTTTCGGGGCGGATTTCGCCTCGGTCTTCGAAAGGTTCCCGTCCGCAGAACGTGCGGATTGGGTTTGGTTTCCTCCTTGGAGGTTTTCGAGGATGTCGTTGGTAGTGGTCGACATGGTTTTTTGCGGTTCCTTTTCATATTACCATGCGTGGCTTGATTCTGGCAAAAACCGAGTATTGACACAATCAATTGAGCAATTCTAATTGAATATCTTGACATTTTTCGGTACGGGATAGAATCACCCTGCCCAATCCCGGGTAAACAACCAAAAGGAGGCTCTTTATGAGCAACGCACAAGCCGCAACGAACCAAGAACAATCCGCTGGCAACAAGGGTGGCTTCGCCACTTCCACCGATATCAAGGATTGCCACTGCAACGAGAGCTTGCGCATCGCCGTCGCCGGCCGTCCGCTCTCCCAGTGCGCCAAGAACATCATCCGCGCCCGCGGCTTGTCTCTGGATTCGTAAGAGGCCCCCCGTCTGTCCAAGTGGGCAGCAATGGGATGAACCGTCCGTTTATCGGGCGGTTTTTTCGTACCCCTGGCTTTTAGGTGAAGAAAAAGCCCCCGGATCGGGGGCTTCGGACGGCTTTCGCCTTCAGTCTTCTTCGACGTAGGCTCTGCCAGTTTTGAAAACGTAGAGGATTCCCGTTCCGAGAACGGAATCCACTTCGGCCATGAAGCCGGCCTCTTTCGTGTCGTCGTCCACGATACGGATGAACGAATTCCGCTTCACGAGCACGCCCGTTGGAATGTCGACCGCCTTGTGGGCGAATTCGATGATGAGCAATTCGGCGCGCTTGCCTTGCGCGCTGCGATCGACGTTCGATTTGTGACGGACGCGATTGCGGAGGAGACGGTAGAGTTGGTCGATCGATTTGTCCCGCGATTGCGGAAGCGACAGGTTGACCGCGTGAATGACCGGACGTTTCTTTTTGCCCATGGAGAGCTCCTTTCTGTTTTGGTTTCGTGGATGAATAGTAATTAAAAACGGAGATTGTCAACTAATCGGCACCGACAATCCGTGGGCGTGACGGAAAGCGCCGTTCTTGATTTTTTCACGGATTCGTTTAGGATTCGCGCATCCGATATCCCGTAACCAACCCGAGGGTCTCTCGAATGGTCGCACAACCGGACACTACCGAAACCACTTCCCGCATCCGGGCGACGGTTTAATAGTGCTTTCAAAAAGCTTCTTAAAACGCTCCGCTCGAAAATGCGGGGCGTTTTTCTTTTTTCAAAACTCCCATGTCCCACCCCATCTCCACCAAGCGCCACTCGCT
>JBAQKV010000040.1:0-11312 GCA_049301335.1 Patescibacteria group bacterium | reverse complement strand
AAGCAGGAGAAGATGGACCTCTCGAGCGACCAGGACCTCACGATCGCCATCATGAACCTGATTTCCATCGAAGAACACCTCGTGTTCTCCGGCGCGAAGACCGGAAAGACCCATTTCTACGACCTCGTCGCCGAAGTCCGCGAAATGCGTAAGAACCTTCTCAAGACCGTCATTAAAGAATACGAAGGCGAAGTCTGGTGCATTTCCAAGCACCTCCTCTCGGCGTCGATGCGCCTTTTGGAAGTGGGAACCAAGGCCCAGAGCATGGGAAAAACCCAGGACGCCTACGACTATTTCAATAAGTCGTACGACCTCTACTCGCTCTTCTGGGGACTCCAGATGAATGTCATCGGACCGGGCAGCATCGAGGCAGTAGCGAGCGAAGCCGACCCGCGCGAAACCGTTCGCGAAACGGCGGAAAAGCAGACGGTCACCACCGTGAAGGCAGCCTCTGAAACCGCGGACGTCTCCGAACAGCTCCCCCGCCCGGGATTCATGGGCAAACTCGGCCAGCTCGTACGCAAAGCCGTGGACTGCTGCATCGAATAACCGACGTCGGACGACCAAGAAAAAAGGAAGGCTCCCGGGCCTTCCTTTTCGTTTGCCGCCCCTTCCCGAGATCATTTCTGACGCGGGGGAACGTTTTTATTTTTGGGATCGAAACCGAACGGGGTATCCGGATTTTCGCAACGGTTGGTTTTCATTTTTCACTCCTTCTCGAACAAAAGAAAAACCCCCGCGGACGGGGGCATCGGTTTTTTCTGGAACGCTCGGCGCTACGAAAAAATCCCCCGGATTACGGAGGCCATGCAACAGGTGTTTTGAAGAATCTTTCGCATGTTTTTCGCGTTAGGCGCTAGGACGAATCTATCGAACGGCGGACGATTGTCAATTTCCGCGGCGGAGTTCGCGCCTTCGGCCTTGGGAAATCGCGCCTTTTCGGTATACTCCCCCGCGTTATCCGCCGGCAAGAAGCCGGTTACGAACCCCTTACGAACGTGCTGAAATACCGACTGAGCTTCGACGATTTAGGAAGGAAATCGAACAATTCGAGAGCGAAATTCGCTGGAAAATACAAAGACGAACTCGCCAAACTCTACGACGTCCTCGACGAGAATTTCGAAAAGGAAACCGATTGGGGACATTTCAACATGGACGGTATCGCCACCGCCGGCAACAACATCCGCTTCCGCGTGAGCGACCCGGAATACGGAAGCCAACTCTTGGTGAACTGCGTTTTCTGGTACCACCATTCCGACGAGAAATACGGCTACATCAACGTCGACCTCGTCACCACCGGTCTTAAACGAAAAGCCGAAACCAAGCTCGTGGGCAAATTCAACATCACCGCCCGCGAAGAAATCGAAGCCGCCATCCGCGCAGGACTCAAATCGTGCGTGAAGTTCTAACGCCGAACGAAAACCCCTCCGGAATTCCGGAGGGGTTTTTCTATCGGTCTTCCATCGCCGCTTTCGCCGCCTCGTACCCGAGGGCGGAAATGCTTTCGAACTCATCGAAATCGAGGGCGTCGTACTTGAGGAAATGTGGACGAACGAGCGTGATGTTCTTCCCTACGGTGAGCAGGCTGATGTCTTCGTTGGTCTTCATGAGCAGGTTGAGGCTGCGGTTGAGGATTTCGAAGTTGTTCTGAAAGAATCAGGACTTCACCTTGAACCCGAGGATTTCCTTGGTCTTCACGATGGCGGCGAAGTCGCTTTTGAGCGCGGAAACGGCAACGACGTTCTCGCCCGTGAGCGCCTGGACCGGAAGGTTCATCACGATTCCCCCGTCGATGTAGTGGATCCCGTTTATGACCTTGGGCGCGAAGACCCCGGGAATGGCGATGCTCGCCCGAAGGGCTTCGGCGATGCTTCCGTTCGTGAATATCCTGAGCGTCCCTTTGTCGAGGTTGGTGGCGGTGATACGTAACGGAATGGCCGTATCCTGGATTTTGGCGTCACCGAAAACGTCGCGCAGCATCGCCTCGATCTTGTCGCCCTTGATCAACCCGAGATTGAAATCCGGATCGAGGAGCTTGTAGTAATTGATCGACTTGGCGAACGCCTCGATTTCGTCGGGCGTTTTTCCGACCGCGATGAGCGCCGCCATGATGGCGCCCATGGACGTTCCGGCGATTTCTTCGATGGCCGTGCCGGATTCGACGAGGTAACGGTACGCGCCGACGTGGGCGAATCATCGCGCGGCGCCTCAACCGAGGGCGAGGGAACAGGTTTTTTCCATAGGGAGGATTACGAAACCTTCTTATTGCGGTACATGACCTTGAGCGCGCTCGGGATGAACACGAGCGTGATGGTCGTACCCAGCATCAGCCCGCCGGCGAACGCGAGGGCGAACGGCCTCCACATTTCGTCGGAGAACGCGAGGACGAAGAGTCCGAGCGACGTGATGGCGGTGGTGAGGAACACCGGTTCGAGACGCGATTTGACCGACTCCATGATGATTCCGTCGAGGTTTTTGATGCCTTCGGAATTCTCGAGGAGGTCGTTGAACCGGTTGATGAGGTAGATGATGTGCGCCAATCCCACGCCTATGAGCCCGAAGAACCCGAGGTCGACCATGAAGCTCAGGACTTCGCCGCTTAAAAGCAGGAAGAAGAGCGCCCCGGTAAGGAAGAGCGGCATCGTCGCCACGAGGATGAACGGCTGCGAGAAGTTGCCGAAGTTCAGCACGAGGATGGCGAACATGAGGATGAAACCGACCAAGAACGCCAGTCCGAGGTCTTTCCCCGATTGCTGCATGTCCTTCACGTCGGCACCGTACGCCATCTGCACGCTTGGGTATTTCGCGACGATTTCATTCAGTGCGTTCGTTACCTTGGTGAGCGCCACGTCGGGATCCTTGTTGGCTTCGATATGGATGACGAGGTCGCCTTCGAGGTGTTGGAAGCTCTTGAGCTGCGGGACGAGTTTCACTTCTTTGAGGACGTCGGAAACGTAGACGTTGGTTCCGGGGATGACGAGGTCGCGGAAGTTGACGGTCTGCCCCGTTCCGGATTCGTAGCCGACGAAGCCCTTCACCGGGATGACGTCCTTACCGAAGTCGTTGAGGTTGGAAATCGAAATGCCGTTGCCCTTGTATTCGGAAAGGTAGTTCGATTCGCCCTTCTGGTCGAGGCCGAAAATGAACGCGTCGAGTTCGGCCGGAGTGAGACCGAGCTGCGCGAGGCGGTCGAGGTCGTAGACGATCTGGACCTTGCCGTTGGTATGTTCGAGACTGCTCGACCAGCCGTAGGTCCCCGGAATCTTCTTGAATTCCACGAGCATCTTCCCGTACTCCGCCGCGAGACCTTGGATTCCCTTGTCGGCGGCACCGGAAGCGGAAACGTTGATCGTGACGTCCTTACCCGCGCTCGGGCCGTTCTTCTGGATGGAAACGGTGATGTCCGCGAGCTTTTTGGAAATTTCGGGATCCGCGGAAATCTTCTCCCGGAGGAACGTATAGAGTTCCGGGTAGATGCGGATGGCGTTGTCCTTCTCTTCGCGCTCTTCGGTAGGCGTAAGCACGAAGTTCATCTTGGTGAGTTCCGGGTTGAAGCTCGTGCGGTAGACCGTGTTGTCGAGGGGCGATTGCGACTGGAGTTCGCCCAGGCTGATTTCGACGTTCTTCACGATTCCCGGATGGTTCTTTTTGAAAAATTCGTCCGCGAACGCCGATATTCTGGAAGTGAGCTTCTTGTTCTCTTCCATCGAGACGGTCTTCTCGTAGGTGACGTTGACGTACACGTTGTCCTTGTCGGTGAGCGGCATGAAGTCGGCCGACCCGAATTTCGCGAAGGCGAAAATCACCGCTACGAACAGCGCGTAGAAGAACAGCATGAAGAACTTGGGAAACCGGAGGATTTTGACGTACGCCGCGTCGAACGGTTTTTCGAAACGCTTGAAGAAATGCTCGATTCCCCCATCCTTGTGTTCCTTAGGCGGTTTGAGGTTCATGTACGAAAGCACGAGCGGCAGGAACACGAACGCCACCACGATCGAGAAGACGAGCGTGAGGTTGACCGTAACAGGCAGGAACTTCATGAATTCGCCCATTTTTCCGCTGAGTACGAACCCGATCGGCAGGAACATGGCGATGGTGACCAGGTTTCCGATGAGGAGGGATTTCCAGTAGATCTTCAAGGAATGCAGGATGGCCTTGAACTTGCCGTACCCGCGGCGCATGCCGTCTTCGACCCCCTGCGCGACGACGATGAGGTTGTCGACCATGATGCCGAGACTCAGGTTGAGCGCGACGGAAACGATGCTGTTGAACGTATAGCCGAGCTCTTTGAGCGCGATGAACGTCAGCAGGTAGACGAACGGGAACGTAATGGCCACTGCCAAAGAACCGCGCAACCCGAGGAAGATGGTGGCGATGATGACGATGAGCACCGAAGTGTCGCGGAAGCCTTCCAAAAAGGCGTTGAACGTCTGTTTGATGCTGATTTCCTGCGAATACATCTCCTGGTACGAAACGCCCTTGGCGGCGAAGTCGGCGGAATTGGATTTAAGGTATCCGCGCACGCCGTCGATGACTTGGAGGATGTCGGAGCCCGGAGCCTTGTACACCATGAACGTCACGGCGTTTTCGCCGTTTACGAACGAGAGGCGCTGGTAGAACGGATGGGTCACCGAAACGGTCGCCAAATCCTTAAGCCGGAGCACGTTCCCGTTCTGGTTGACGAGCGGGACGCTTTCGAGGAAGGTCTTGAATTCCGCGAGGCGGGCCCGGGTGTCGCCCGAGCCCTTTTCGTACGTCCGCACTTCGAAGCTGTAGAGGTTGCCGTCGAGCTTCTTCTTATCGACGGGCTTCTGTTCGATATTCTGCGAAACGAGGCCGACGAGCGCCGGCAGCCGGAGGTTGTACTGCTTGAGTTTTCCGTAGTCGAATTCGACCTCGACTTGGGAAACGTATTTTCCCACGACGATAACCTTGTCGACCCCGGAAATCTTCTTGAGTTCGTCGTCGAGCGTGCGGACCTTGTCGAAAAGGACGGACGGGTAGAACGGCCCCGTGACGGAGAACGAGTACACCGGCATGTCCTTGGTTTCGGTCTTGGTCACCGCGACGTCGGTAACGCCCGCCGGCAGGCTCGATTTCACTTCGTCGACGGCGGATTTGAGGTCGGCGTAGGCGGTTCCCTTTTCGGTGCCGCGCTGGAATTCCATATTGATGACGCCCACGTTGTTCGAGCTGATCGACTTGAACGTGGCGATGCCCTTTACGGAAGGGAGCTTGTCTTCGATCTTGCGCACCACCTGCTGTTCGATGGTTTCGGCGTCGGCGCCCGGATAGACCGCGGTGATGTTGAAGAACGGGAGGTTGACGTCCGGAATCGATTCTTTCGACATCGTCATGAAACTCACCGCGCCGATGCCGGAGAGGAGGATCATGAGGATGAGGAAGAACGGCCGGTACGCCTTGAATTGCTTTTCGAACATGGGGGTTGGAAAGGATTACCGGCAGAGCGTGTCGCCGAACGAAAGTCAGGATTTCACTTCGACCGTGTCGGAATCGAGGTTTCCGAGGACGATTTCCTTTTCCACGACCTTCCCGTCGGCGGTCTTCACCTTCACTTTGGAACCTCCGATGGTATTGGAAACGTAGTCGATCGGCACGGCGGTCTTGGATGAACCCACCTGTTTTCCGCCGGTATCGACGGTAACGTCGAACACCCGTCCTTCCGAAAGCACCGACGCGATGTCGACGGGCTTTCCGTCGAGCGTGACGGTCGAAGGCGCTTCGTATACCGAATTCTGGGTTACGGCGTCCTGGTACGGGAGTTTGGTTTTGAGAACCGTGGAATATTTCTTTCCGTCGGCTTCGAAAGACAAGGTCGACGGCAGAGGGAGGTCGTAAGACGAATACGCCTGCATCTTGAGGCCGGCGTGGTCGGGCAAAATCTGGCAGAGCGTTCCGCCGGCGGCGACCTTGTTGCCGGATGCGGCGGATTTCTCTTTTACCGTTCCTTCGACTTCGGCGTAGATAGTCTGCGGGGCGAGATTCGCGGACACGGTCGCGAGGCCGGATTCGAGGGTGGAGATCTGGTTGTTCAGCTGGTTGATTTGGATTTCCTCCTGCGATTTCACGGATTCGATTTGCGAATTCACTCCGCTCAAATTGGTGCGGGCGGTTTCGATCTGGGCGTTGGCCTGGTTCAACTGCACGTCGAGCGAGGACGTGTAGGTACCGAGCTTGTTGCCCTTGACGTTCTCCACGTTGGCGGCCACGCTTTTCTTCCCGTTTTCGGCGCCGTCGATCTGGGTGTCGAGGGAAAGCATCTGGGTGTCGTAGGTGTTGCGGACGGTATCGACGCTCTTTACGACCGTATCCATGCCGTTTTTCGCCGTGAGGACGTTGTTTTCGTACTGCACGAAGACGGAGAAGAGCCCGTCGATGGCGGATTGCGAGAACGTGGAAGCCGGAATGGAACTCTTCACGGATTCCTTCGTTTTGGAAAGGAGTTCGCCGACGGATTGGAGGTACGTCGAAACCTCGGCGTCGGAAAGGCCGTCGAATTTCATGAACGTCGCGTTAGCCGAAGACCAGAGCGAGGTTACGGAATTTTTCAGTCCTTCGTTCTTGGCGCCGAGGTAGGTGTCGTATGCGTCGTTCTTTTCGCGGTTCTTGTCGGTGATCCCGTAGGTTTCGTCGATCTGCACGAGCGCGTTGGAAACGAGCGATTTCGCCTGGGTGCGGGAATTGGCGAGGTTAATCTGGAGTTTGGCGAGATCGGCGGTTTTGGAATCCTCGAGCTTGGCCTTGGAATTCTTCAGGTCGGCTATCTGGGTGGTCGACGTGTCGAGCTGGATCTGCAAAAGCTCGAGCTGCTTGTCGATGTCGGAGACGCCGTATTTACGCTGTTCCTGGATTTTGGAAAGGCTGTCGTTCAAAAGCGAAACCTGGGTTTCGAGATTGGCCTTCTGGATCTGCAACGAATTCAACTGGGTCGCGTAGTTCGAGCGGGTGGAAACGAGGATGTCCCGGGTGTTCGAAAGCTGCGAGCCGTAGGCGTCGCGCTGGTTCATGAGGTTTTTTACGTTCGGATCCGAAAGGTCGGGGCTGATCTTGGCGACCAAAGTGCCGGCCGTGACCTTCTTTCCCTTTTCGCAATCGAGGAACGTCACGTCCCCGCCGTTGTTGGCGGCGACGTTGCGGACGTTGTCGGCAAGGACTTTCGCCTTGAGGCTCAAAGTCGTGGCACCGGAACCTTCGACGGTGAAAGGTTCGGAACAAACTACCGCGCCCGAGGAATCGGACGGGGTTTTCGAGGCGGATTCGACTTCGGACTTTCCACAGGAGGAAAGCAATACCGCGCCCAAAAGGACGAGCGGGAGAACGCGCGTTTTTCGCATGGTTTCGAAGTGGGGATTATTCGAGGTCCACGCCTTCGGCGCGGGCGTATTCGATAAGGTTGAGAAGGTTGTCGTTACGGATGAGTCCCACGAACTTGTCGTCTTTGACGAGAATGGTGACGCCGGTTCCCGGCTGGAGACCGAGGAGGTCGCGCACGTCTTTGGGGATGACGATCTGCCCCTTGGTGCCGATGACGGCGGTTCCGCAAAGCTTGATTTTTCCACCGGTCGCGGAAATCGGACAGTTCTTGTCGTTCGCCATGTTCTTTTCGATTTATGAAGTATGTCGAGTCATACTTGTATGATATTTCATATATTTTTAATTTCAAATTTTCCAACGCCGATTCGGGCGGAAGGGCGTGAAAACTGGCTTTTTTTCGGAATCGGCGATAATGGGGACGTTTGGCCGCAACCGCGCCGAACCGTTAACGAATTCCTTATGCGCAACCCGTTTTCTTCGGCTTCCCTGGAGAATTTCAAGAAATCTTCCTCCGAGGCGGTACGCCGCTTCCCCCTCGCCACGCTCGCGGCGGTTTTCGCCACGTGCCTGGCGTTCATGACCGTGCACGAAGCGTTCGGTTCGGAAGACGCGCCGTTCGTCATGCGACTGGTGGCGTCGTGCGCGGTCGCGTATTTCGCGAGCGTAGCGATGGGAACGCTCTCCGAGGGGGCGGGCTTGGCGAAAACCAAGTCCTACGCGCTGCAGGCCGTGAGCCTGGCCGTCGCCGCGGCGTTCTTCCTCGTATTCGACACCGAAAGCGGGTACCGGGGCGCACTCACTTTCGCGCTGACGTTCTCGGTTCTCATCGGCTTCGTATTCTTCGCGCCGTACGCCAAATCCCCGTTCGCGAAAAAACCGGGACAAGACGCCTACTACGGCTACTTCCGCAGGATCGCCGCGGTATTCGTCGCGTCGGCCATCCTCTGATCCGCGCTCGCCGTCCTCGGCAACGTCGCCATCTTCGCGGTAAACACGCTCTTCGACCTTCCGGGTTCGATTTCAGGAAAACTCAACGCCGACTGGAGCATCATCGCCCTCATCCTGACGACGCCTTTCTACGCGCTCACCGCAGTGCCTTCGAAAGCGACGTTCGATTCTTCGAAATATTCCGAAACGGCGTTCTTTTCGTTCTTGGCGAAGTTCGTCGCCATCCCGTTCGTCACCGTCTATTTCCTCATCCTCTACGCGTACAGCGCGAAGGTTTTGGCGAATTTCTCCGAATGGCCCAAAGGCGAAGTGACGTGGATGGTCATCGGGTTCTCGTTCTTCGGATACTTGGCCTACGCTTTCTCGTATGGGCTCGAAAAGGACTTCGCGTTCGTAAAGAAGTTCCGCAAGGCGCTCCCCTTCGCGGTTATGCCGCAGATCGCCATGCTCGCGTACGCCATCTGGCTCCGCATCGCGCAGTACGACCTCACGGCCAACCGCTACTTCGTGGTGGTTTTCGGAATCATGCTCCTCGCGCTTTCGGCGTACTTCGCGTTCTCCAAAGGCAAGCGCATCGTCGCCATTCCCGTGGCGGTCGTAGCGGTTTCGGTATTGGTCTCCGTCGGCCCGTGGTCGGTGTTCTCGCTCCCGGCGGCACGTCAGGAAGCACGGCTCGTACGCAACCTCGAGGCGGCCGGAATGATGTCGCAAGGAACCGTCTCGGCGCCTAAAACCCCTCTCACGAAAGAACTCTCCGTGGAAATTTACGAAGGCGCCGACTACCTCATGGATTTCGGCGGAACCGAGTCGGTGAAAAAAATCTTCCCCGCGCAGTACGCTAAAGCCGACGCCGAGGCGCGCGCCGAATTCGACAAGGGATATCCTTCCGGAGATTCCCGCGGACGGAGCTTCCTCTCGCGCACCCGCGAATACCGCGGACCGGACCGCTACCGCGTAATGGGCCTCCTGAAAGAAGACTACGGCATCAAGAACAAGTACGAATGGGACGGGTACGGAGGATCCTACGTTTTGGATTACCGCGCGGAACGGACGTCCTCGGTGGACGTCCGCGGATATTCCGAATTGCGGGAATTCGACGTGAACTCGTACGACAAAGACGGAAAACGGGTGGAATACGATCTCGAAGCGAAAAAACTCACCGTATACGGAATTGGCGCGGCGAAAGACGAAATCGACCTCTCCCCGTTCGTTTCGGAACTCGTGAAGAAGCATCCGGCAAGCACTGACAAGACCGTTGACGCCACGGACCTCGTCTACGATTCTTGAAAATACCGGTTCGTATTCAGGGCGTTTCCGGTGCGTAACCCTGAAGACAAAGAATCGGGAACGCGCACTTCGTATTGGTCGATGAACGGCTACGTATTGGTGAAATAATCCGATCGCTGAATCCCCCCGGAATTCCGGGGGGATTTTTCGCATTGGATTTCCCCCGCTTTCGCTATAATCTGCCAGTTCATACCGAAAAACCATGAAAACCTTCTACGTCACCACGCCGATCTACTACTCCAACGGCATCCCGCACATCGGCCACGCCTACGCGTCGTTCATCGCCGACGTGCTCGCCAAGCACCGCCGCAACCTCGGATTCGAAGTGAAATTTTCGACGGGCGTCGACGAGAACAGCCAGAAGGTCGTGGAAAAAGCCGCCGAGGCCGGGATGGGCATCATGGAATACTGCGACTCCATGGCCGGCAAACACCAGGCCATCTGGGACGGACTCGGCATCACCTACACCGATTTCGTACGCACCACCACCGATCAGCATAAGGCGTTCGTACAGGGCGTTTTGCAGAAATCGTTCGATAACGGCGACATCTACTTGGGCGAATACGAAGGTCTCTACTGCGTGGGCTGCGAAGCGTTCAAGAAAGCGTCCGACCTCACCGAAGACGGCCTCTGTCCCGACCACAAGAAGAAACCCGACGTCATCAAAGAGAAAAACTACTTCTTCCGCCTTTCGAAATACGAAGCGGCGCTCAAGGAACTCTTCGCGGGGAACCCCGATTTCATCGTTCCCCGCACCCGCGGCAACGAAGTCGTGTCGTTCATCGAAGAAGGGCTCGAAGATTTCTCGATCTCCCGTGAGGGCAGCACCTTCGGCATCCCTTTGCCGTTCGACGGTAGCCACGTGACCTACGTTTGGTACGACGCGCTCTTCAACTACGTCAGCGCTTGCGAAGGCGGCGACGAGAAGTTCTGGCCGGCCGACGTCCACGTCGTAGGCAAGGACATCATCCGCTTCCACGCCATCTTCTGGCCGGCGATGCTCATGTCGGCAGGATACGCCCTTCCTAAGAACATCCTCGCCACCGGGCATTTCACCATCGACGGGCAGAAGATTTCGAAGAGCCTCGGAAACGCCATCGACCCGGTGGAATTCTGCGGACGGTACCCCAAAGAACTCCTCCTCCTCTACCTTCTCACGTCCTTCCCCATCGGACAGGACGGCGACTTCTCGGTGGAACAGGCCGTCAACGCGTTCAACGCCAAGCTCGCCAATAATTTGGGCAACCTCCTCAACCGTTTCCTCGTACTCTCGCTCAAACAGGGCGGAAAAATCGACGGGCTCATGGACGGCGAAGTCGAAGCGAAAAAAACGGCCTTCGTCGAAACCTTCCAGAAAGCGATGGACGGATACGATCTCCGCGCGGCGCTCGAATCGGCGTTCGAATTCGGCGACGTGCTCAACAAGTTCGTCGACACCAAGAAGCCGTGGGACAAAGAAGCGACCGGCGTCGTCGACACGCTCCACACCGTGGGCGAAGGGCTCCGTGCCATGGCGATCTGTCTCATGCCGTTCTTCCCCGAGAAGATGTCCGAACTTCTCGACCGCATGGGCCTCGCATCGCAGCGCGAACGCCTGCTTGCCGGAAAATACAGCGAAGTCGTCGCGGAAAAAACCGCGTTCTCGGTGGCGGAGAAGGGCGAACCGCTCTTCCAGCGCATCGCGTAGGACTTCGCATCGCGCGACGCTTCATATGAAAATCCCCCGGAATTCCGGGGGATTT
>JBAQKV010000039.1:0-6494 GCA_049301335.1 Patescibacteria group bacterium | reverse complement strand
GTCCTTATCTCCATTCCAAACGGATGGAGCGGTTGCGGACGATTTCTACCCGAAGCGATTCCAAAAGGTCCGCCGCGCGCGGGCCTTTTACGACGATTTTCCCAATCCATTCGTCCGCGCGCTTCGTCAGGAGCGACGGGTCCGACAATACGGCTACGCCGAATTTCCCTTCGGTTTCCGCGATGCCGAGCTTGTTCTTCAATCTCGCGACGGCTTCTTCGGCCTTCTCGCGAGTACGCTCGGCGACCGTCACGTAGGCGATTTCCGAATAGGGCGGATACCCGAAACGTTTGCGTTCCGAGAGCGTGCGCGTGAGGAATTCGCGGTAGTTTCCTTCCATGAGCGAGTTCGCGAGCGGGGAGTTTGGCGAATAGGTCTGCACGATGGCTTCGTCCGCGTTTTTCGCGGCGTATCGAACGTGGGCGTAGACCTTTTCCTCGATGTCGTATTCGCTGGCAACGAGTTCCGATTCGAGGCACGGGAAAACGACGAGTTCGAAATGCCCGGGGTCGTTTTTGTGGTAGAGGCTCGTCGAAAGTACGACCCCGGCTTCCGATACCGTAGCGCCCTCGGATTTGGTCTTTACCGCGTCGGAGTCGAGACGGGCGACTTCGGTATCCGGAAACGCCCTGCGGATTTCCTCTTCGAACGCCTGGATGCCGATTCCGGAGCCTTTCAGATGAACCCCACCGCATTTCGGACAGTTCGACGGAACGTTTTCGCTATGGCCGCAATGATGACAGAGAAGGCGTTTTTCGGGCGATACGTGGAGCGCGAGGGCGAGGTCGCAGCGCGGGCAACCAAAGGCGTACGAACAGTCTTGGCATACGAAAGCGCGGTAGGCTCACCGGCGGTTGAAATACACGAGCACGCGACCTTTTTTTTCGAGCGTCGCCGCGGCCCGGTCGAAAAACTCCCGACTGACGTAGGCCGAGAGCTTAGGGGAACGGGAGAGGTCGACGAGGGTGATCATGGCTATTCGAACTCGCTCTTGATGAACTCGGCGAACTGCTTCACGTCTTCGAAATTGTGGTAGATCGAAGCGAAACGCACGTAGGCGACCTGGTCGATGTCCTTGAGTTTGCGGAGGATGTCCTTGCCGATGCGCTTAGAGGTGATGCCCTTCTTGTTGGCGGCCCATTCGTTTTCGAGGTCGTTGAGCATGGCTTCGATGGCGGCGTGGTCGACGTTGCGCTTGTAGACCGCTTTCTGAACGCTGCGCTCGACCTTGGAGCGGTCGTAGAGCTCTTCTTCGCCCGTACTTTTGGTGACGAGGAAGTTTACGAATTCCATGCGTTCGAACGTCGTGAAACGGGATTCGCATTTTTCGCATTCGCGGCGGCGGCGGATGGATTTTCCGTCTTCGGCGATGCGGGAGTCGATGACCTTGGTATCGAGGTTCTTACACTTCGGGCAGCGCATGGGGGATTTGCTAGGGGATACGGCGGATGTCGCCTGACTTCCGCGAGATTAGCGGATTCGCCGAGTTTGTAAAGCGCTGAAACGAAAGTGAAGCCGAACGGTTTGACGTTCGGTTCGGATTTCGTATATTCGAGACCGTCGTCGCTTTGAGAAAAGGAGAGAAACGCGATGGTTACGATCGTAGGAGAATCGAGAAGGATCGAAGACGAACCGTCTCCGCCCGAAGAAGGGCGCAGCGGGGCGGGCCAGGTTCCTTCCCAAAAAGAAACGGTTTGTTGCCGAGATCCCCAGTGCAAGTCGCCGATACCGTGCTTCCGCCCGCGTTGCGACTATCCCGGGGCCGGCAGTTAAGCCCTTTCCCACCCACGAAAAAGCCCGCTTGAAGCGGGCTTTTTTTCGTTAATAGGCTTTCTTTATTGCCGTACCGTCGAGATAGTACGAAATGATTTGCGGATATTTCCATTCCATGTTGGTGGCGAAGTAGGTCGCCCCGATTCCGGAGATTCCCACGCCGTGGCCTTTGAGCGTATGGCCCACGCCTCCCGGATCCACGCCTCCCATGAGGTACGGAACGTCTTCGCAGACGGTGGATTTCGAGAGGGTTCCGGCATTCACGCGGGCTTGGCAGTATTCCTTATAGGAACGTACCCGGCCGTCGGATTCCGAGAAATACCACGGCTTGATGACCGCTCAGGAATACGTGATGGCTTCGCCGTTGGTTTCGTCGACGTATTTCGAGACGCTCGGGGAGCGGAGTTCGTAGCCGTATCCGAGGTATTTCTGGAAAACTTCCGGATCGTCGGAGCCGTCGTACGGTTTGCCCGGGAACTTGCGGTTCTCTTTTTTCGAATAGAAGTACGCGTAGCTGCGCGCCGCCACGACGATGGTTTTCACCTTTTCCACGGGGTCGCCGTTGCTGATTTCCGCCAATCCCCGGAGATAGTCTTCGAGCGGGAGCTCGTTCACGAGGACGATTTTTCCGCCTTCGTTCAGGATTTCGATTTTTCCACGGAAAAGATTGTCGTTCATAGTTCCCGACTTGTCCCAAGAAGGCTTGCGGTCCCAGCTTTTCACGCGGAGCACGTCGGATTCGAAGAACGCCGATTTTCCGAGTTTCACGGTCTTTTTCTTTACGAGCGTTCCGATCTTCTTTTCGGAGAGGACGAGGTTGAGATTGCCTCCGGCCGCCGCTTCGACCTTCAGTCCGACGTTTTTGGCGAGCGTTCCGGAAATGGCGGAATTGCCGAATTTCGGAGCCTTGGAATATCCTTCGACCGTCACGGAATTCTGCGACGGGTACGAGAGGAGGATGCGGACCATCGGACCCTTCGAGAGCGCTTTGGTTTGCGACGAAGCGGTCTGTGCGGCCTTGTTGGCGAGGTAGACGGCGTATTTCGGATTTTCCACGGGCTTCAGTCCGAGCGAATACGTCGCCTCCTTTTTCAGATCGGGGAGCATCGCGTAGAAATTCTTCCCCGGACAGGACGTATATCCCACGTCGCGGTGTCCGACGAGGTTGGGGGTTTCGTAATCTTCGATTTCGCACGTGGAATTCCCTTTGCACTCGCGGTGGGAGTACGACGTTTTCGAAAAATCGATGCCGTATTTCTTGGAGAGCGATTGGAGAACGGCCTTGACTCCGGCTTCTTGGTCGGCGTTCACGTTGTCGGCCTCGAAATTGCCGATGACGCTGACGCCCACCGTGGAACGGTTGTTCCATGAGGCATGGGCGCCTACGACGTAGTCCCCGCCGGCACGTCATTCGTAGATCGTTCCGCGCTGTCCGACAACGAAGTTGTATCCGATGTCGCCCCAGCCGCGGGTGACGGCGTGGTAGCGGTACGTGGAGCGGAGGAGGGAAGCGTCGTCGAGGTCCTTGAGATTGTTTTCGGCGGTGTGGTGGAGGACGACCTTTTCGACCTTGCGGGTCTTTTCGATCGGCCAGACGAGCTCGTGGCCGTTCTCGTTCCGGATCGTTTCCACGGAGAGGTATTGTTCCGGAAACGCCGTAGCGATGTGCGATTCGATGCGGGCGGCTTTTTCTTGTGCGGCCTTCGTCGCGGCGCTCACGTCTCATTCGCCTTGGCTCGCCAATTTGTCGAAATAGGGTTTCCAAGTGGCGGAATCTTTGTACCGGAGACCTTCGTCGGCTCCCCAATCGGATCGGCTCACGACGTTCAATCCTCCGATTGCCGCGGAGGCCACGGGAGCGGAAGCGATTTCGAACTTCAGCGATTTGGAGCCGACGTCGGTGGTGATGATCTCGGTGCCTTTCGGAAGCGGGGCCTTGGTTATGACGCGGTACGCCACTTTATCCGCCTTGGGGAATACCGCGGGCGAAGTGAACGTCCGTCCGTCGACGTTGACCTCGGCTCCTCCGTCCTCGACGTCCGCCAAACGGACTTCGGTGCGGTCGCCGGCCTTGAAAACGGCACGGACGTCGTCGGCTTTCGTGACGGCGTACCCCTTCGGCAAGGCCAATACGATGCTCACTACGGAGTCGCCGGTGGCGATTTCGCCGACGGTCTCGTACCCCGAAACCACTGACGCGGTCACGATGCCGTTGGAGGCCGAAACGGCGAAGGTCGGACGGTTCTCGGGAACGACGGAAACGGACGATTCGGCATAATCGTAAGCGTCGCGCACCGAAACCGCCGGAACGACCGTCGAAAGGGGGGTCGCGGCGGCGACGAGCAAAAGGAACGAGGCTTTGATTTTCCGCATTTGCAAAAAGGTTGTCCGTGACTAAGATTGCGGCGTATTTTCAGAGACGCGCGAGGGTTTTTCCTCCGCGTTTCCATTGTCTGCAATCGTATGGCTTTGCGCTCCGAAATCAAGGACTTCGTCCGCCGCGTACTCCTTCTCGGGGTACTCCTTTCGTTCTTCGTGAACATCGCCTACACCTATTACCGTTCGGTTTCCACCGGGAACGAGGCCTCCGCCAGCGGCAACGACGTCGCGTTTAAAAAGAAGGCGGTTCCGTACTTGGGCGACACGGCCGTCGCGCTCTCGCTCAACGTGGGACTTTCCAAAAAATCCGAGCAGGACGCCCCCGTCCGCCTCTACGAAGACGTCATGCCCATCGCCGCGGCGCTTTCCGACAAGGGCGAGGGCCGCAAGAAGGTCATCTCGAGCAACATGGTCGCCGCGAGCGAATACCTCAACATCCTCAAGACCGACGTCAACAAGCTCCTCGACCAGTCTTCCGACCGCCAAGCCACCCTCGAAAGCTTCACCGACCAGCTCAAGTACCGCTACAAGTCCACGAATTCGTACTTGGGCACCCTCTCCGCCCAGCGCGCCGAACTCCAGCAGGCGGTAACGGATTCCACCACCAAGATCGACGCGACCAAGGCCGCGCTTTCCGTCGCGTACAAGAACCTCGATTACGACAAGACCGAAGACCTCCTTACGCAGTACCTCGAACTCAAGGACCGCGAAACCTACGCACGTACATACCTCGTTTTCGTCGACAAGTTCGCGGCTACGTTCTCGGCGCTCAATACGTACAACAAGACGCTTCTTGATACGCTCATCAACAACCGCGAAGCGCTCATCAAGGACGTTACGGTCGTGCTTCCGGATAGCGGAACCGAACTCATGAAGAAGCTTTCCCTCATCAAGACCGAGGCCGAATTCAAGGCTCAGTAATCGCGCGTAAATTAACGCATCAGCAATTCCCGGAAACCGTCAAACGAAACGGTTCCGGGAATTTGCACGTTAGGGGAGGATGTGGTTCAATGGTGACAAGACCAAATTTTTGTCGTCATGCGTATGAATCTCCGAATGCGGATTACCGATCTCTTCCGCTCGAAAAAGATCCGATCTACTTCCCTCGTCGCCGTCGCGGCGCTTTCTTGGGTCATGGGCTCCGGCATTCCGGAAGCCGTAATGACCGGCGGACAGGATACCGTGGCTTCCGCCGGATGGGTGGAGGGCGCATATGCTGCTTCGGGTGATGTGGCGAAAACCGAACAGAAGAGTGGCGAAGAAGGCGCTCTCGGCGTCATAAACGGCGTTATCGAGTTGGTAAACCTGGTATTCTTGCCGGCGACCATTCTGGCGGGTTGGCTCCTTTCTCCGGACTGGACGTTCGGCGAAATTTTCGGACTCCGCCCCATCATCCACCAGCTTTGGGTGCTCGTATCGAACGTCGTGTACGTCATTTTCGCCTTCCTTCTCATCGGAATGGCGTTCATGAACATTTTCGGTCAAGGGGGCGATCATTATTCGATGAAAAAGGCTTTGCCGCGCTTCGTTACCGGCATTCTCATCGTTCCGTTCACGTGGTTCATCATGAGCGGCGTGCTTTCCGTTACGAACCTCCTCACGGCTTCCGTGCTCCGCTTGCCGTCCGACATCATCATGCAGATGAAGGCGACGAATCCGAACGCGAAGCCCCTGACTTTCGACGTTCCCAAAACGTGTACGATCAACTTCAATAAGATCGTAGACGGTAACGATAAGGAGAAGGCGACCGCCGGACAAGTGATGAAATGTTCCGACATGTCTACCGCGGAAGGAAAAAACACCCTTTCCATGGAGGACGTGTTCCAGGCCGACAAGTGAGCGTACGGGATACTCAACATCTACGCGTACAGCATTTTCAAAGTCCAGACGATAAAGAAGATCGATAAAGTGAACGTGCAAACCGTGGGTGCCATCGTGGACATGCTCGTCACCATGGGGCTTTGGACGCTGTTTCTCATCGCGTACGCGCTTCTCGTCATCGCGCTTCTTTTCGCGCTCTTTACCCGCGCCTTCTACCTTTGGCTCATTGCGATATTTTCTCCGCTTTTCGGGTTGTTCTATTATCTTGAAGGCAAGGGGAAGTTCGCCGAAAGCCTCACGAAAAAGGGGTTCAGCTTCGGTTCCTTCATTTCGCTCGCTCTCGTACCGGTATACGTTTCCGCCGCTCTCGGCTTCGGTCTCATGTTCATAAAAATGGCAGCCGACGTGGAAATCAAACCGGAAAACAGCACCTTCTTCGCCGAAGGGACCGCCGATGACGCGAGCAAACCGGGCGCTGCGACTTTCCGTATCGGCTCGAAGGATAAGGATAAGTCCATGAC
>JBAQKV010000038.1:0-2213 GCA_049301335.1 Patescibacteria group bacterium | reverse complement strand
TGGCGGTATTGGCGTACGCCGGGGTTTCGCGCGTTCTCCGGTCGAAATTCTTCACCAATGCCGAACTGGTGGCGCTCCAGGAGGAAATGTCGGCGCTCGAGCGCCGCATAACGGGCGTTTCGAACCCGTTCGATCTCAATGCCGTGCTCGCGAAATACGGAACCAAGCCCTACCGCACGGAACTCTGCGAAATCCGCGCGCTCACGGCCGACGAAGCGAAACGGTCGAAACTCGCGAGATTCTTTTCGACCCGCGCGAAAGAACGGGAATTCATCAAAGACCCGGTATTCGTCGCCGAGCGGCGCGGGGCGGAAGCGGCGGCGGAAGAACTCCCGAAAAACGCGTTCGCCGCATTTCCGCTCCGCGAGAACGGCAAGATGTGGGGATTCCTCTTCATGGGAAAAAAGAGCTTTTCGGAATCGTATTCTTCGGAGGAAATGTCCGAACTCCGCAAGTTCGCGCTCTTTCTCGAACTCCACGTGCGCTATATGGAAGCCTACGCGCAACTCTCGGAACTCACGCTCAACCTGGATAGGAAAGTCGACGAAAAAACCCTCGAATACAACGACCTCATCAACCGGCAGAAAGAGTTCATCAGCATGGTTTCGCACGAGATCAAAGCGCCCCTCACCAACGCGGTATTCCAGTCGGACGCGCTTTTGGACGACCTCGAATCGGGATTGGGAAAGCCGGAAATCAAAAAGGGCCTCGACGTGTTGCATTCGCAACTCGTTCGGGCCGGGGAACTCATTTCGAAACTCTTCTCGGTGCAGTACTACGACACCCGTTCCGTCACGCTGTTTAAAGAAAAAGTGGCGGTTGGCCTGCTTTTGGAAGACGAAGCCGACGTTCTCTCGAACACCAATCCGAACGCCCGGTTCGAAACCCGCATAAGCGACGTGGGCTTCGTGGAAATCGACCGTTTGCAATTCCAACAGGCCGTATCGAACCTTTTGCAGAACGCGGTCAAACATTCGTGACGAAATGATCCGCGGGTGATTCTGGGAGCGGAAACCGTTGGCGGCGTCTTAAAAATCTGGATTGAGGACGATGGCGAGGGATTGTCGGACACCGAGTCGATTTTCGACCGCTACACCACGGGTGAAGGCACTTCGGCAAGCCTCTGAATGGGGCTCTACCTCTGCCGGAAAATCGTGGAAATGCACGGAGGAACCATCCGTGCGGAAAAATCCCAAGAGCTCTGAGGAGCGCGTTTCGTCATCGAAATCCCCGTCGGCGATTAGGCGGTTTCGAGCACGAAACCCTGCGCGTAGACGGCCCTGATGCGGTATCACGGGCCGATTTTTTTGCGGACGCTCGAGAGGGTGACGCTGACCGTGTTTTCGGTAACGAACGAGCCGGATCCCCAGACGCGCGAGACGAGTTCGTCGCGGGGGACGGTCCAATTGGGGCGTTCGATGAGCGCTTCGAGCATGAGGCGCTCGTTTTTAGTGAGCGGGAGCGGCTTGCCGTCGAAATAGGCGGAAGAGCTCGCCGGGCAGCACGAAAGCTTGCCGAAAGCGAACCACGAATCCCCTTCGCGCTTGGCGGAGGCGCGGCGGATGACGGCCTTGATGCGGGCGACGAGTTCGTCGGGCTGGAAGGGCTTGGTGAGGTAGTCGTCGGCGCCGATATCGAGGCCGTATATGACGTTTTGCGAATCGCCGTATCCCGAAATGAGGATGATGGGGGCGACGGATTTACGCACTTCGCGCAGCCATTTGATGATGTCGAACCCGCTGCCGTCGCCTAGGGAAACGTCTACGACGTAGAGCTGCGAATCGCAGGAAGTTCAGCGGATGAAATGGTCGTACCCGTTGAACACCTCAACGGCGAAGCCGTGCTTTTCGAGCTTTTTGGCGATATTGCCGGCGAGGATCTTCTCGTCGTCCACGATGGTGACGCGCATGTGACCGGTTCGGGTTATTTCGGGAATGGTACGCGCGGGGGGAGGTTTGGCAAGTCGGCCTAACCGAACGCCAGAAACACCAGCGCGAGCACGATGGCGAAAAGGGTTACGATAACGACGTCGGCGATTGGCACCATGGATGAAAAGGTTTCTGAACTAGTTCAGATTACCTACGATTCTTAAGAAAATCTTAAATTTTCGGTGAATTTTTAATGAAGGTTCGACGTCTCCGTTTTTGCCCCCTCATCCAACATAGGGTAAACTGCCCGTAATCCGGAACTTTCCGGGACGGCAACCATGGCTC
>JBAQKV010000037.1:0-2922 GCA_049301335.1 Patescibacteria group bacterium | reverse complement strand
TTCGGCGGAGGTTCCACCGGAGGCTACCAAGGTAACCGCGAAGGCGGATACCGCGCACCTCGCGAAGGCGGGTACCAGGGAGGCAACGGAGGCGGATACGAAGGCGGCAACGACCGTTACCGCGCTCCTCGCGAAGATTTCGGAGGCGCACAGGGTTCCGCCCCGTCCGCTCCGGCAGCTCCGCGCAAGCCGTCCGGCGACGACTACTCCATCTTCGGATAACCGTTACGAACGTTCAAGAAAACCCCCGACTCGCGTCGGGGGTTTTCTTTCATCTTGAACCGTTACTGTACCGTGACCGATTTTTCGGAAACGAGCCCCTTATTGTCGGTGGCTACGACCCTTACGATGACGGCCTTGCCGCGACTGAGGGCGAGCGTCGCCGTAAACCGGGTGGCATTGGGCGTTACCGTATATACGACGCGACCGTTAAGGTACAATACCACTTTCGCGACCGTACCGTCCGAATCGGAAGCCCCGAACGCCACGTACGCGAGCTTGGAAGAAGGATAGGACACCGTCGCAGTGACGACGGGCGCCTTATTCGCCACCGGAACTTCGTAAGCAAGCTGGAAAGCCTTCGTAGCTCCCCCGCCGGCATTGTCGAACGCGGAGACGGATATGGTGGAATTCTGGGTAATGACGATCTGTACCGACGAAGCCGTCCCAGAGGAAACGAGCGCGCCGTTGTTTTTAAATTCGTAACGGACTACGGTTCCGTCGGTATCGGAAGCCATCGCCGTTACGAGATAGGTATTGGCCGCGAGACGGGAATACCCGACGCTGAGCGTGGGCGGAACGTTCTGGGGAGGAGTGGCGGAGCCGGTGCCTGAGGACGAACCCGTGCCGGTTGAAGATCCGGTGCCGGTGGAGGCGCCCGACCCGGAACCCGATCCCGTGCCGGTGGAACCGGTACCCGACGACGAGCCCGTGCCCGAAGTTCCCGAACCCGAATACGCGTCGTTCTTCATGCCGAGGCTGGTCATGACTTTCGACATGCTGACGAAACGTCCGATGTTCACGGAAGATACGACCGGTACGGTATTGGCGGAGTCCCTGAGAAGCACTTTGACTTGGTCGGGAGTCGAATTCGGCGACTGGGCGAATACGGCCGCGGCGAGTCCGGTGACGAACGGGGTCGCCATACTGGTTCCGGCCATCGATACGTACTTGTTCCCCGGATAGCTCGAATACACGTTCACTCCCGGCGCGGCGACGTCGACCTTCGAACCGTAGTTCGAAAAGCTGGCCTTAGCGAGGTTGGAATCCACGGCGGAAACGGTGAGCGCGTCCGCGCATCCGGCCGGAACCTTCGTGGAAACGTCGGCGTTTTCGTTTCCTGCCGCAACGACCGCGAGCACGCCCTTGGATTTGGCGTACGAAATCGTTTGGCAAATGGAATCGGTTGCCGGATTCCCGCTTCCTCCGATACTCATGTTCACTACGCGGATGCCGTTGTTGGCGGCGTAGTTGAGGGCGTCGATGACGGCGTACGAAGATCCGTATCCTTGGGCGGAAAGCACTTTCAACGGAACGAGCGAAACGTTCGAATCCACCCCGAAGATTCCGGAACCGTTGACCCTGCCTCAAATGACGCCCGCTACGTGGGTTCCGTGTCCGTGGTCGTCGTCAGCGCTCGGTTTGCCCGCGTAGAAATTGTATCCGCTGACGTCGTCGACGTATCCGTTTTTGTCATCATCGATGCCGTTGCCGGCGATTTCTCCGGCATTCACCGCGATGTTCGCCTTGAGGTCGGAATGCGTGAGCGAAATGCCCGTGTCGATGACGCCGACTTTCACCTTCTGTTTCAACGAAAGTCCGTACTGGTAATCCTGCGCGCCGACTTTCGCGATTCCCCACATCGAAGAAAGATATTCGCCCGCGAGGTACGAACCCGTGGAGAACGTACCTTCGACTACGAACGGCTTCACGATTTCGACGCCGTCGAAGAGGCTCGCGGGAACTTCGGCGCCATCGAGTTTCGAACCGAGGAATTTCGCGTACCTGCCCGAGGACGGGAAGACGATTTCGTACTGGTCTTTTCCGGAGGCGGAAGACAAGTACGTCAGGTTCGCGTTTCCGAATACGGCAAGCGCGTCCGTGAGTTCGGATTTCGTGAGCGCGGTACGGACGATAACGCGATAATCGGCGTCGACCCCTTTCCTCATGGAAGATACCAATCCCTTCAATACCGCTTTCCTATCGGAGTCCGAAACGATTTTTTGAGGAAGCTCAGCGGAAAGCGCCGTCTTCGCCACGCCGTCGAGGCGGTTTTTCAAAAGTTCGTCCCGGAGGGAATCGGAGATCTTCCGGTCTTTGAATCCCGACGATTCTCGGAGGAAACCGTTCAGCTTCGCGGAGTCCCCTTTCGATCGGACGGACGACTCGTATTCCGAGAGCATCCGGTCGAGCGGCTTATTGCCGGTGGAGTACGATATGGAAACGCCCATGTTCGCCGAAGGGGCGGGAACGGCGGCGAAAGAAGTGAGCGGCGAAGTTACGGCAACCAATCCGGCGACGAGGCCGGCAAGGGGACGGAACGCTGACATGGCACGCGAGGGTGAATGACGGAAAAATACCGATTCGTTTGAACCATTGACAATGGTATCCGTTATGCTGAAAAGGCAAATGAAAAGAGCGGCCTGAGCCGCTCTTTTTTCTCGTCTTATTTCGCGAGGACTTCGAAGTTCACGTCGTGCTTGGCTTTTCCGCGCCGCGCGTCGGTAGATTCGATAGTGAGCACGTGGGGCCCGACGGGAAGGTTCTTCTCCTCGTTGATCGCGACGGTGAACGAATTGCCGTTGCCGAGGATTTTCCAGAGTTTGCCGTCGAGCACGAGGTTGTTCGCCACGATTTCGTTCGCGTCGGTCACTTCGAACCGAAGATTGAAGAACTGATCGGCGTAGATCTTCACGGAGCTGT
>JBAQKV010000036.1:0-20030 GCA_049301335.1 Patescibacteria group bacterium | reverse complement strand
GCGCTCGTTGCGGCAGACTCCGCAGTCGCTGGTGTGCTGGTAGAAGAGGTCCACCATGAGCTGCCAGGATTTGAGTATGGCCTTGAGCATCACGTAGAGCTCGACCCACGCGCGGAAGCGTTTTCCGTTTTCGGCGATGTAGCCGCCGGTCATCTGTTCGATGGATTCGACGTTACAGAGGATCTGTTCGGCGTAGCGCTGCTTCCAAGTGAGGTAGCGGTAGAGTTTGTCAGGGAAACGCTTGGCGTCTTCGAGGAAGCGCGCCCATGCGTCGATGGAAGCGACGGTAGCGTCGGCTTCCACGAAGACCTTCTCGTTTACGCCGTCCTTCGAAGCGACCTTCGACCACGACTGTTTCTTATCGGAGATCTCCTTGGTCCACTGCTGTTTCGTCTTGTTGAAATCGAGGATGGCCTTGTCGACGTCTTCGTCCGAAATCATCGGGATGTCGACTTGTACGACCTCGGTTTCGAAGACGATGATCGGGAGGCTCGAAAGGAATTCGTAGGCCGAGCGCATGCCGGAGATGTTCTTTCCGACGGTGTTGATGTTGTCCTTATTGTCGGCGAGGAGCGAATTGGCCTTGTCCGAAGCTCCCTTGGCGTATTTCGAGCTGCCTACCGAATAATCCTTGTTGGTATCGTATCCCGAGGAACCCTTGTCGAACTTCGCTTTGAGCTTGCCCGCGAAACCGCTCCAGCCGGATTCGAAGATCTTCGAGAAGTCCGGGAGGATGATGTAGAGGGTGGGGAGGCTCGTAAGCTTGTTGACGACTTCTTCGGTCTGGCGGTTGACCCAGTCCATGATGAATTCCGGGAATGCGCTGACTCGGTCGAGCTTGATCTTGAGGATGTTGCCCACGTCGAAGTTCTTGAGGGCGGTGGGGTTGATGCCGACTTCGAAATTCGGATCCTGCCCCGATGCCATGCCGATGCCGACTACCGGAGAGCTTCCGCGTCCGCTCGGTCCCGCGCTGATGAACGGGAGGGCGGCGGTGAGACCGCTCATGATCGACTTGTCGTTGGTGTTTCCGCGTACGTACGAACGTACGTACGAGCGCTCGGAAGTAGTGAGCGGACGTTTTTCCGTTTTCGGAGTACACGAATTCGCGTTGAAGAACCCGTCGGAATTGGACATTCCCTGGCTCGAGACGTCGCCGTCGGAACCGTCGTCCTTGCATCCGAGGAGCGGCTTCGCCGCGACGATGCAGTTTCCGCCCGGAACGACCGGGGAAACGCCCTGCGGCGGAACCTTGCCCATGACGGCAGGAACCACGCCGAAACACGCCGCGATACCTACCGCGCCGGTGAGCGTGGGGGTGATGTAGAAGCGGAAGAAGTTCGCCGCGCCCTTGTCGCCGAGGTAACCGCCGGCGCCGATGTCGCCGCACGTCTTTCAGAGGTCGAGCGGCGATGCCGGCCAAACGGAAGGTCAGCAGTACGGTCCGTACCACATGCCCGTGAGCGCCGAGAAAATCGGGAAACCGGTGCTCGGAGCGAGCGAACCGGCGGGAAAGCCCATGATGGACGGCGCCGAACCCGGAGCGAGGGGCGCCCAGTTGAACGGCATCGAGATGCACGCGCCGCCGCCGAATCCGCAGCCGAGGCCTTGGACGATTTCGTCGATGCCCGCTTCGATGGCTTCGACGTTGCCGCTCGTGAGCCCGTCGATGGAGACGGCTCCGCCCGCGGTCTGGTCGTAGGAGTAAAGGTCGCTGCCCTTCTTGTCGTAGTCGTCCGGAACGTTGCTCGACGAATTCTTGTAGTCGGCGGTCTTCGCGGCGAGGACGTAGGAGTTGTAGGTGTATTTGGTGAGGATTTTCCATCCTTCGCCGATGACCTTGCTCGATCCCCATTTCGGGTTCGACGAAGACGAGAACGCCATGCGGCACGGTTCGGCGGTCTTTCCCCCGTCCTTGGAATGGGTACCCGCGGAGAAGAAGATTTCGAGCTGTCCGTTCGGAGCGTCGGCGGTTTGTTTCCAACCGATGGCTTCCGGCGCGGTCACGGTCTTGTATCCTACGGTTCCGCATTCCGGAAGGGAAGCCGAAGCGGTGCTCGCCTGAGCGCCGGCCGTAAGGGTTTTGGAAGAATCGGAGTAGGTCGAATTCACGGCCGAAGCTGCCACCGGAACGGTGACGTCGCCGGTTCCCGGTTCCGCCGAACGCATGAGGTTGTCGTTCTGGGCGTTCGCGACGAGACGGGCGATTTCTACGTTGCCGGAATTGACGGTGCCGTTGACTTGGTCGACGACTTCGCGGAAAAGGAGGATGCCGAATTTCGAAGCGTCGTACGAAGTTCCGCCGCCGTTCAAGTCGTAAAAGTACTTCCGCATGTCGGCGAGGTCCGATTGCGGAACGTTCGCCGAAAGCACGTCGATGTAGTCGGGTTGGCCATTGGCGTTCATGTCGATGAACTTGCCGGCGAGTCCTCCCGCGTCGCCTTCGTTCTTCGCGAAAGTGCGCGTGGTCTTCAAAAAGCTTCGCGGATGCGGAGTGGTGCTCTTCCAGAGCGTCATCGCTTCTCAGCAGATATTGTTGGCGCGCATCGCGACGTCGCCGTAGGTATCGTCGGTTTCGAGCTGCCCTACGACGAACTTGCCGAACTGGACGGTATTGGTCTTGAGCGAATACTTGATAGTCGCGGTTTCCCCCGGACGGAGGTCGAACCCGTCGAAGAGGTAGTCGTAGCTCGAATCGGGAAGCATGTCGAGGGTGCCCGTGTGCGAATACGACGGAGCGTTCACCGTATAGAACGGGGTGTCGGTTTCGGAGAAGATCGACTTGTCGAAAGAATCGAGGTACGCCACGTTCTTCATCGTGGTCGAACCCGAGTTTCCGAGAGTGACGGTGATTTCCACCGGATCCTCGCTCTTGAGCGGATCGGAGTTCACGTCCTTCATCGTCTTTACGACGCGCAGGTCGCGGTCTTCGGCGAATTCGGACTTGAGGAAGGTCTTGTAACGGGTTTCGTTGTACGTTCCGGAGGTCTTGAACGAACCGCTCGCGGATGCCGCCTGGGCACCGCTCATGGCGTCCATGACCTGCTTCTGGAGCGCGGTGTTGGGCGAGCTCGGGTTTTCCGGATCGTTGCCGATGGCGCCGGACAGGCGGCCTTCGAGCTGCGAATTCAAGGTTCCGCCGGTGTATTCGACCGCTACCTGGTAGGCATGGACGTAGTAGAGCTTGGCGTCGACCGAAGCCCTCATGACTTCCGGCGGGATGGTTTCGCCTTCGCCGGCGGCCGCGAGGCTCTTCGATTCGGCGAGATAGCGCGCCTGGTCGGGAACGGTGGGGTTTTTCAACTGCGGGATGCCGTCGAAATAGACCGCGCCGCCGTCGCTACGTTCCGCGGAACTGAGGCGGAGGGCGAGATCGGAATCGAGGATATTCTTCGTGAAGACGGTTTCGCCGTTCAGGACTTTGCCGTAGAGGACGTTCAGTTCGCCCGATTCGTCGGAAACGACGAGGTCGGTCTTACCGTCGCCGTCCATGTCGTAGGTTTCGAGTTGGACGATCTTTCCCCGGATTTGGGTGAGGTTGTCCTTATCGTCGACGATGACGGCTTCCTTGCGGGTGAATTTGCCTTCCTTATTGTCGAGGATGATGAGTTGCCCCTTGTTGGTGACGGCCGCGATGTCGGAATATCCGTCGCCCGCGAAATCGCCGACGCCCTTGCGGGCCTTTCCGGCGTCCGAGACGTAGGCGAGGTAGCCCATGTCCTTATAGCTTCCCTGGAGGTTCGCGAAGAGGCGGATTTTTCCGCTTTCGAAGAAGACGACGAGGTCTTCGTAGGAGTCGCCGTTGAAGTCGAACTTCTTATAGCTTTCGATGGTGTCGCCCACGGCGTCCATGAGGCGGGTGCCGAGGGTACGGTCGTAAGAACCTTCGTTGGTCGCTTGCTTGACGCGGAACACCGGGTCGCCCAAGTTGACGGTGGAATAGGTCGAATTGAAACGGGTGGCTTCGCCTACCGAACTTCCTCCGGCGAATTCGAGGAGGGTCTTGTTCTGTCCTTCCCATCCGACGCCCTGTTTTTCGCGGTATTCTTCGAAACCGGATTTGTCGGCGCTGCCGATCATTTCCCGGTCGGCGTTCGAACCGTCGAGGTCGCGGTTCGAGTAGAACGAGATTCCCTTCGCCCCGCGGGAAGAATTGCCGAGGAAGGAGTCCTGCGGGAAGTAGCGCGAGGAAACGGCTTCGACGATGACCTTGCCCGGATTTTCGGCGAGGGCCTTTTTGATTTCGGCCGGTTTGGTGAGGACGACGGAATCGGCGCGGAGCTTGGCGGCGAAGTATCCGACTTCCTGGTTGTTCGAGACGACTTTGACGGCGAGGAGGTTCTTGGAATTGTCCTTATCGACTTCGAGACGGACGCTCGGAAGCGCGGAAACGGCCCCGTTCGCGTCGATTTCGAGGATGCGTGCCCCCTTGAGGACGAGCGCGAGTCCGCCCTGCGAAACGGCGGTGGCGTCGCCGTAGCCCTTGAGGAGGGTGAACGGCTTTCCGGTGGGGACTTCGCAGTTGTCGATGCCTTCTTGTCCGTCGTTCTTGCAGGCGATGCGGTCGGATCCTTCGGCGAAATTGAAATACGCGCGCGCGACGTATTCCTTATAGAAGGGGTCGTAGAACCCTACCGAGGTGCGTCCGGCGACGGACGAAACTTCGGCGGTGACGAGCGAATCGCCCGACGGGAGTTCGGTTTTTCCGCCCGGAGTGACCGAGAAGGTCTTCTGGCGTTCGGTGGCGTCGTTCACGAGGGTGGTGACCGCCATGGAACGGGAATCCGGGTTGAAGAGGATCTCGCCGCCCAAATAGTCGCGTTCGGTGAAGTTTCCGTAATCGGCGCCGGCGAGGACGGTGTAGAGCCCGTTGTATTGGAGCTTGTTCACCTTTTCCTTGTTCCAAAGGTAGTAGCTGTCGACGACGACGGCGTTTTTGGAATATCCGGAAATCGTGACGGTCGAGCCGGACTTGTCGGTGACAGAGTACGAATTCGATTCGAGACCCGGAGCGACTTCGGCGATGACGTACGGGCTTCCCGGGAGGCGGGTGGTTTCCACCGTGACGGTCGCGATGCCTTCTTTGAATTGGGAATCCTTCGCGAAGACCTTGCCCGGGAAACGGAGGTACTTATGGAAGAGTTCCGGAATCGAGAACTTCGAGGAGTACGCGCCGTCGGCATGGTTGTACGCGAGGTTGCCGTAGCGGTCGAAGAGCTTGGCGGTGACGGTTTCGGTTTCGCCTGTCCGAGCTTCGATGGCCGGTTTTTCGGTTTCGAGGGAAACGCGCATCGGAACGTCCGGATAGACGGTGAGGACGTTGCCTTCCACGTCTTTGACGCCTGGAACGTAGGTTTCGATCTTAAGGTCCTTCCCCGCGACGTACTTGGGCGAGAGGAGCGCTCCCGTAGTGGAGAGGCCGTCCTTGATGGCGAGGTAGTTGGTATCGAAAACGCCCGAAAGCTGCGGGAAGTTCAACGCCGCCACGCCGTCGAAGCCGGTGAGGATCTTTCCGTCGCCGTCGACGAGCTTGATGCGTACCGCGTGCGGCTCCTTGCCTACGACGATCTTGTCGCGGTTTTCCACGTCGACCACCGCCTTGGCATAGTCGAGCGAACGGAACGAAGTGGTCGCGGAGAGGTTGCGGTTTTTAATTTCGAGGGAGAACTTGAGGTTTTTTCCGCCGTCGCTCGTGGAAATTTCGAACGTGGTGAACCCTTCGACGATCGAGCGGTTCAGTTCGTCCGATTTGTTTTCGAGGAAGTAGCCGCCGCCTTCGATTTTGCCGTGGAGGTCGACGAGATCGCCCTTGGCGTAGTTTCCGTACTGGTCGACGACCTTGGCGAGCACCGTGACGGTTTCGTTCTTGACGAAGAGCGTCGAAGACGGGGCGAGTTCGAGCTTGGTGGCCGCTCCCGCCGTAACGGTGAGCACCTGGCTGCCGGTGACGCCTTCCTTATCGGTGAATTCGAAACGGTAGTTCGCGGACTGCTTGAGGAGGTTTCCGGTGTAGGTCCAGACGTCCTTGTTCGTGACGACCGGGTCGGCGACGGATTTTCCGGAATCGTCGTCGGTGACGCGGACGGTGACCGGGAATGCTACGGCGAGCGCCGTTCCGCCCTTTCCGATCTTCTTGATGGGGAACGAGACTTCGGAATATTCGCCGGCTTTGGCATAGCTCGAAATGGACGAGCCCGAAGAAGTGAGCCCGATTTGGAGGGTTTCCGCGCGGATTTCGAGTTTGGCTTCGTTGGAGGTTTTTACGAACGCGGCCTTGCCGTCCTTGTCGCGGGGGGCGACGGTGGCGTCGAAGTAGACGTCGGCGTCGCGGTCCTTGGTGGTGAGCACGTAGGTGGCCTTGCCTTCCTTCGCCTTCACGCTGATTTGCCCGAAATTGACGTAGTCTTTGACGTTGACCGAATTGCCGAGCTCGCCGGAAGCGCCGCGACGGTATTTTTCGGTCGCGATGCCGCCGGAGTAGGCGACGACCTTGGTCACGTCGAACGAAACGTCGTTGACCGAGTCGACGTACACCTGCACGCCGTCCTTGTTTTCGAGGATGGCGGCGAGCGCCACGCTTTCGCGGTACGGAGCGCGCTTGGGGGTGGCGGAGAGTTTGATGGCCCCGTCCTTCACGTATTCGGCGCCGTCGATGATGCCGTTGCCGTTGGAATCTTCTTGGTAATCCGGGATCCCGTTGCCGTTCTTGTCGGCGCCGTAGTGCTTGTTGATGAGGTCGGCGATGTCGACGGAAGAATTCGGCGAACAGTTTCCGGCGCTGATGGTCGGCGGCATGATGGAGCCGAGCCAGCAGAAAATCGCGGGCATCCACTTGGGGAGTTCGACCCCTTCCGGAGGTCAGCATTTGAATTCGGCCTTTTCGCCCGGTCCGCCCGAAGCGACGTTGGAAGCGTCGATGGCGGCGAGCTGCTCGGCGGATTTCCGGAGGATGTCCGAAACTTCGGCGCCCGGTCCGTCCTTGGCGGCGGGGTCGAGCTTGACGTACATGTTTCGGGCGTCGCCCTTTCCGACCACGTAGGAAACTTCGTAGTCTTCTTTATGGCTCGCGATCGGGTATTTGGAATTGCCGTCGATGTCGAGGTGGTGTTCGAGCACGTAGGCGTACTTGGCGGTCGCGTTGGCGAGATTGTTCCATACCACGGCGTCGACAACCGACTGGAGCATTTCTTCTTTGGAAGACAGCTGGCCGTAGAGGTCGATCTTGGTGCCGGACGGGTACGCTCCGTTTTTCAGCGCGTCGTAGAGTGGGCCGGATCCGGCCTCGGAAGCTATCAAGGCATTGATTTCGGCGCTCTTCGCGTCGAGGACTTCCTTAATCTTCGCCTGCGCCTTTTCGGCGGTGAGGTCTTCGTCTTCCGGAAAGGAGATGCGGAAGAGGTTGGGATACGAAATCTTTACGTAGTTTCCCTTGGCGCTGACGAAGTCGACGTAGCGGTCCTTATCGGCCGGGAGGGACGGGGTGAGGAAATTCTTGAGTTCTTCGCCGTATTCCCGGTCGGTAGGGGATTTGTGTTCGATGACGGAAAGGACCTTCTTGTACGAGTAGGTCTTGTCGATGTGGGCATAGCTGCCGTCGCCCGCGTCGCACCAAGAACCGTCCTTTTTGGTTTCGACGCCGTCGAGGAGGAGGTGGTGGGTGGTACAGGTTTCGCTCGGGAACCCCTTGGAGAAGTAGTTTTCGAACGTGTCGATCTTGAGCGAGTTTCCGACGGTGTCGGTAGTACAGGCGATAGGCTGGCCCGGGCGTTCCGCCGGGAAGCCGGACTTGCCGCCGAGTTCCGACGTGTCGACGTACGGATCCGAAATCCAGAGCTTCTGCGCGGTACAGTCGAGCGGAGACGCCACCGAGAGCCCCTTTTCGTTCTTTCCAGAGGTCGCGTCGAGTTTGATTTCCTTGGCGCCGCCCATGTCGAACGTCGGCTTGATATAGCCGTCGTAGGCGTTGCCGATGAGGGTCATGATTCCTTCTCCGCTTCGGCTGACGTCGAGCTTGAGGGGCGAATTGTTTCCCCAAAAGGACATGGCGGCAGCGGCGTTCCCCGGGAAACAACGGCCGGACGGGAGGTCTTTCTGGAGGAGCGAAACGTCGCCCTGGGTGTTGTACGCGTTGAAACCGCGGTTCGCTTCGATGGGGAGGGTCGATCCGCGGACGATGGTGCATTCGTTGGCCGCGTTGATCTCTGAGCCCTGCTTGCCGAAGATGAAATTCCGGTAGGTGCGGCTGGAAGTCTTGGCGGTTCCCGATGCCGCCGGAGCGGTTTCGGTAGCGGCGGTGCCGGCGGTCGCGGAAGCGTCGTCGACCTTGTAGGTCAGGCCCACGGCGACGTTGCGCGCCAAACCGCCCTTCACGAGGGCGTCGACCGCGTCTTCGAAGGTGGTGTTGGCGTCCTTGAGCGAGCGCTTCATGAGTTCGTCGCTCTTGCCGACGATGATGGCCGGAACGTCGACGCGCACGTCGTTGCCGGTTCCGTAGCGTCCGGCATTATGGACGTAACGGAGGATGTCGCCCAAGTATTTTTCGCTGAGGACCTGGAAGAATTTCTTGAGGGACTGTTCGATAGGTTCGCGGGTTTGGACGTCGGGGGCGCTGTCGAAATTGAGCGTCGCGCCGGTATTGGCGGCGAGGATTTTCCCGATATCGGTGCCCGAAGCGTCGGGAACGTCGGCGCCCATGTATCCCTGGTACGCTTCGTAGACGGTCTTGGCGAGGTGCTTGTTGAAACGGTTGTACGCGATTTCTTCGGCGTACTGGAGCATGAGCTGGTACGACTTCCATTCGGAGGACTTGCTCGAAAGCTGGTCGTGGTAGGAGTCGAAATAGAAGACGTGCGGCTGGATGCGGAACTTGGAAGTCTCGAAGCGGCCGGTCTTCTGGTAGTATTCGTGGGTCTTGTCGAAGAAGGCGGAAACGCGCCCTTCGTCCTTATCCTTGTCGCCGGTATTGGAACGGACGATGCCGTGCCAGATTTCGGGCGTGTCGGAGGCGGCAGGGGTTTCGGAATACTCGTAGTATCCCTTGTCGGCCTTGTAGACGAAAGACTTGTCTACGAAATCGACGTAGGGGAAAACCGAGAGGAAGGTTTTTTCTCCGCGGTGGACGACCGGCATCGGCAAATCACCGACGAGCACGGTTCCCACGAGGCGCGAAAGCCCGTTGCCGTCGCCTTCGTAGTAGAGCTTTTCGAGAAGCGCGGCGATTTTTTCGGGCGTGGTGTCGTCGGGGATCGAGATGATCGAAACGCGACTGCCGGCCAAATTGGCCTGCACGTCTTCGCCGTAGCGTTCGAGCTTGCTTTTGACGTCGCGCGAAAACGAACCCTCGTTCACGAGGACCGCGACGAGGTTGGGATATTCGGCTTCGGCCGCCTTGGTCGTCTGGAGGAGCGGGATGTGTACCGTCTGCCCGAAGAGGATGGCGAAAATGAGAAGGGACGAAACGTACCGTTTGAAACGTTCCGAGAAGAGTCTTTTTGAAGTGTTCATTCCGAGTTTTTGAGCGTATTCGTGCTATCCTCGCCAGTTTATCATTTCACGGGTGGTTTGCAAAAAAAGAAGCACCCCATTTTTTCCTTTTCCGATGAGGCTTTCCGGGGATTTGTTAAAGCGGTTCTTTTGCGAGAAAAAAATTGGACTTCGGGAATCTTTTCTTTACAATCGGCCCGCACCGATGTGGAGAGACGCGAGTTTTATCCACACCCCCGCAGCGCGGGTTCGTAGCTCAGTCGGTAGAGCAGGGCCCTTTTAAGGCCAAGGTCCCGGGTTCGAGCCCCGGCGAACCCACCATGAATCATCAAAAAGCACCCCGTGAAAGCGGGGTGCTTTTGTGATTCATTGCGGTTATCGATGCCGGGGCTCGAACGGAGGACGGATGCGAAGCATTCGAGCGAACCAACGATTTGGTTCGCGACCTCCGCGTCCGAAGCCGCATTCGGCGGCGAGGAAGAGCCGTGGGCGAACCCGTGACACCCTGATTTTACAAAAGAAAAACCCCGTACTTGCGTACGGGGCGGTAACGGCTCGAAGCCGTCAAATCATATTGAATTCGTCTGCTCGGACGTAAATGCCAACGATATTGTTGGCATCACTCCGTTTCACCCAGAACCTGACGTTGGTCATCGGGGATTTTTCTTCGGTACGGATCTTGAACGTTACCGAATCGAATTCTCCCGATTTTTGACGGATGTATATCCGGTCGACTTCCAGGCAAGTTCCGACGGGAAGGGTAACCGATACTGAATTCTTCAACTGGAACGCATGGTTGGCTTCCCAGTAAAGACGGGAGAAGTTTTTCCATTTCTCGGTTTTTTTGTATTCGTCCCAAATCTGACGGAGATTCTCGGGATTTTCACCGCCAGGTTCGAATATGTGCGGACAGTTCGCAGGACGGTTCGCTCGGAGGAACGGGATGTAATCGAGCTCCTCCATGTGGTGTCTCGTTATTTTCCGTTCCGGAGCCACGATTTTGAACAAGGGCTTGTTTCGCCGTTCTTCAAAGAGCGGGAATGTCCAATTTTCCGTCAGTTCGACTTGATCGCCGATCGTGGGGATTTTGAAAACCGGTTCCATTGTGTCGCCTCTCTTTCGTATTTGTTTAGTAATCCGTTAATAAAAGAATTTTTCGTATTGTCAAAGTTTGCTTGAATTCGAAGTTCGGATGCGAAGCATTCGAGTGGGCCAATGATTTGGTTCGCGACCTCCGCGTCCGAAGCCGCATTCGGCGGCGGGGAAGAGCCCGTGCGAACCGATAATGATTAACAATCGTATCCAGAATTCGCCAATTTCGTTACACTTTTCCCATATTGATAAATTTTCCTCATGAAAACGAACGTACCGTGGTCGGAAGACGATATTCGTAAAGCCGGAATATTCGACAACGCAGTATTTTTAGGGAGGATCACACTCTATGCGCTGCTATATCTCGCTTATCGATTTCCCTTAAGTTTCGGCTTTCTCGACGACTTGGCGAAGTGACTCCGAATAATGATAGCATGGGCGCTGCTGATAGCCGTTTACAATGGCATTCATTTTTACGCAATGCATTTTACGGCATACAAAAAATTTCAATGACTGAGCGTTTTCTGATCCCGCATCGTTCCTCGTATGTTAGCACAGAATTTAAGAGCGGAATTTCCGAACGCAGTTTATGAATGGGGTTTGCCATTTAGGATGCTTCTCATCGCTGGACCACTTTTTCTTATTGGGGTAACCGTATGGTTCATAATTCAGGCAAAAACCAGAGGATTTTAGGAAGCTAACGATTTGGCTTCCGCTCCCCGCTTTTTAGTCGCCTAACTTTCTACGTTCCCGAGGCTCCAGCATCCTTTCGAATCAACTCAATTTCTGCAGCCATTCGGCGTTGAGGATGCCGCCGGGACTGTACCGGGAACGGTACTTTCTCATGGAAAAAGAAAAGCTCCGGACGGATGCCGGAGCCCTCGGGGAGTAGAGAGTCGGTTGGGCGAAGAAAGCGAACCTTGACACATCCACTCTCCGGAGATGCAGACCGCCGGCTGGAGCGCCATCCTCGCGAATTTCAAGAAGTACGTGGAAAGTCTCGTTTAACAACTTACGAAAGACGCGGTATGAGCATTACATTGGGCGGACTGGGAGCTTCCATCGTCGAAGTTCCCAAAGCTCGGCTTCAGACGTTGGAATCAGAGCTCCAGGCCGTGGTAGATACGTGCGACGGGAGAATGAAAATCGTTTCCGAAAGGGTTTCCCGGGTCTTGAAAGCCTTCGAATTGCCGCGGTTCGACAACGTGTCGGAGTTGGACGTATCCGTCGTTTCCAACGTTTTCTTCAGCCCGTTTCCGGAAATCGCGCTTTCCAACCAGCAAAGGAAGATCCTCTTCATCATGCTTTTTAAAGACGAGATGACCGCTAAGGAAATCGCAGGACACGGAGGTGTTCCCATGTCCAGCATTTTTACCGAACTCTACCGTCTGGAAGCCAAAGGACACGTGGTCCAAAAGCCGGAACACCGCTTTGCGGTGAGCGAAACGGTGCTCAAGACGGTGGGATTGCCCTAGTCCGTTCCCGACGAAAGGAAAGCGGATTTTCCTTTTCCGCACCTTCGGATACCCTTGCTGAAAATCCTTTCCGCACCCAGGCCATGTTCGACATCCTCTTCGTCCGCACTTTCTCCATCGTCGGGGGAATGCTTCTCGTCACCGCCGCGGTTTCCGCGCTCAACAAAGACGTCATAGTCGGCAAAATCGCGAGCTTTCTCATATCGTTGGCGATCTTGTTCGCGGCCATGGCTTTCCGTAACGATTACCCGGTGAACATCTTGCTGATGGTCGTTTTTTCGGCCTGGATCGGCTGGATGCTGGGGCCGTTGATGAACATGATTTCGCAGAACGGGCAGGGAAACGCGATTACCCAGGCGCTCGTATGTACGGCGGCGGCGACCGTGGGAACCTGATGGCTCGGAATGTTCTCCGGCATGGAGTTCGGTTTCCTTAAGGGGTACCTGTCCTTGGCGCTCGTCATGTTCATCGTCTTCTCCCTCCTGAATTCGTTTTGGTGGAAATCGTCGTTCGTAGACCTCGTCCTCCCGTATTTCGGATCGATGCTTTTCGTGCTGTACCTCGTCTACGATTTCAACAGGCTTCAAAAACTCGCGTGAGACCGGACGTGGTGAGCCGCCATAGACATTTCCATGAGCCTCTATCTGGACATTCTCAACCTGTTTTTGAACCTGTTGAAAATATTCCTCCGCGCGAGCGGCCACCATTAGCCGTTCCGCCCATGCCCGATTTCCTTTCCCGCCGCCTCGCTTCGCACGCCGTTTCCGTGCCGCGGTTTTCCGCTCCGGAAGAAGTGGTGGCGCACTACGGCTGCATGCAGGCGCAAGACATTCCCCAGGCTACGTGGGCGATCGGTTCGAGAATCGAGGGTTCGACCGAAGCCGCCGTCCGCGACGCCTGTTCTCGCGGTGCCATAGTGCGCACGTGGCCGATGCGTGGAACGCTCCATTACGTCGACCCGAAAAACGTCCGCTGGCTCCTTTCGCTCTGCGCGTCGAAGACGCTCTCGGGCTTTGCGAAAAGGCGCGAATTCCTTTGAATTTCTGACGCTCACGCAGAAAAAGCGCTCGAAACCATGGATTTGGCGCTTCGCTCAGGAAAAGCGCTCTCGCGTTCGGAATTGACCGAAGTCCTGAAAGACGCCGGAATCCCGATGCAAACGCAGTGGACGTACCACCTCGCGTGCTACGCCGCCACCCGCGGACTCATCTGTTTCGGTCCGCCCACAGAAAAAGAAGAAACGTTCGTCCTTTTGGAGGAATGGATACCGAAATCCGGCGAATTTTCCCACGATGAACAACTCGCCGAACTCGCGAGGACGTATTTCCGAAGCCATTCCCCCGCAACGGTGGACGATTTGGCATGGTGGTGCGGACTTGGAAAAACCGAATGCAAAACCGCCGTTTCATTGATTTCGAACGAACTCGAAACGTTGAACGAAAACGGAAAAACGTATTACTTTTCGAAAACCGGGGGATTTTCTCAAAAATCCGAGGAAATCCGGCTTCTCGGAGGTTTTGACGAATACTTTCTCGGGTACAAGGACCGTTCGCCCGTGGCCGACGTCGAGCACCATGGAAAGCTTTTCACTTCCAACGGGATATTCTTTCCGCTCGTCATGAAGGGCGGAAAGATCGTGGGGAGTTGGAAGCGGACGTTCAAAAAAGACCGGGTCGTCATCTTTCCGGAAATCCTCCCGGGTTTTTCGGTGGCTTCCGAAGAACTCGAAAAAGAAGCCCGAAGGTACGCCGGCTTCTACGGATTGCCCGATTTCGAAATCATCCGGAACTAAACGCTGGATTTCTTCTTCCAGGAGGATATCATGACACGTTTATCCTTTTTCACCACTCGTATGGATACTCTCAATTGGCCGGCGATCGTCGGCATTTCCCTCGCCGCTTGGGCGGGATGAGCGCTCTGGTTCGGTCCGCTTTTCGGAAAACTCTGGATGAAGATCCACTGGGCGGACGGAAAAATCCCCAAGAAAGTCGCCGAAGAAGCGGCCCAGGGGCTTTGGAAGCTCCTCATTCCGGAAATCGCGGCATGTCTGGCCATGGTTACGGCCCTCGCGTACGCCGTCTCCATCCGTCCGGACGTTCCCGGATACCTCGTGGGCGCCTTCGTATGGGCGGGGTTCGTCCTTCCTACCTACGTAACGGCCACCCTCTGGGGAAACGACGACCGCAAATGGATGTTCGCCAAAATCGCCCTTTCCGCATCGTACCGCCTCGTGGTGCTTTTGATTGCCGGATACGCGCTCGGCGGACGCTAGCCTTTCGGATGAAAAAATCCCCCGGTCGAACCGGGGGATTTCGGAACTTCAGATTTCCATGACGAGCGCTTCGCCCACTTTGGCGAAACCCACGTATTGGAGCCATCCCGAGAAAGGTTCCTCGTGCGGCATCATCACGGCGACGCGTTTGCATCCTTCGCGTTTCGCGGCGGATTTCACGGCGGCCATGAGTTTTTTTCCGGCGCCGCGCCTACGGTATTCCTCCATGATTTTGAAATCGAGCAGGTACCCGTAGAGATCGTTTTCGAAGACTTGGCCGGCCAAATAGGCCACCCCGACTTCGACGTTTTCGCCGAGCACCAATTTGATCCACCGTCCCGGAAAACCGGGTACGGGCTTTTGTTTCGAATCCACTTTTCCCTCCTTGTACGAATCGTTGGATGAAGTGAATATGGTGACGCCTGGAAAAAAGTCAAACGCGGAGTTCCGGACTATCTCCACATGACCGCGCCGCCGATGGATTCGAGGGTCTTGGAAAGCGCCGCCACGTCCGCGGGATTCTGGTTTTTCAAAAGTTCCCCCGTGAGGTACTGCATGCGGTCGAGGGCTTCCTCGAGTTTGCGTTCGCCGCCCGGAGCGATGGCTACGAGGCTCACCCGGGCGTCGTCGGCGTTGGCTTCTTTCGATACGAGACCGATTTTTTCCATGGGAAGGAGGAGGCGGGTGATGCCGGACGCCGTCAGTCCCACTTTTTCCGCGAGGTCGATGCGGCGGAGTTTTTTCTCCGGGGCTTCGTTCAGGCGGTGGAGGATGATGAACTCGTTCCATCCGAGTCCGCCGAGGCTTCCGTCGAATTTTCTCGACACGACGGTGCCGAGTTTGGCGAGGGTGAGGAAGAATTCCAATTCGGTAGCGTTCATATATTTAGTTATTTAATACTTGATAACTCAAGTATATATGAATCAGTTGGAAGTCAAAACATTTCCAACGGGCGAGACTCCGGTATACTGCGCGAAAACCTAACCGACCAGCCATGGCCAAGTTCGCTTGAGACAAGAAGTTCGGAAGTTCCGTCCTCTCGAAGGTCGAAACCGATTTCAAGCTTTGGGCGGTACCGCGCCTTCCCGCGTGGATCGAAACCCACCACCTCACGTTCATGACGCTCGCGTGGTCGGCCGTCAACGTCGCGGTGGGGCTGACGGTGAAGACCGATCTCCGCTGGCTCTGGATCGTTTCGCTCATGATCGCGCTCCAGTACGTTAGTGACCTTTTCGACGGGGAACTTTGACGGCAAAGGAATACCGGGCTCGTCAAATGGGGGTTCTACATGGACCATTTCCTCGACTACGTCTTTCTCTGTTCGCTCGTTTTCGTGGGCTACATGCTCTCGCCCGCCGGTCTGGAAGTATGGTACTTCGCCCTTCTGGCGGTACTTGGGGCGTACATGGTGAACTCGTTCCTTTCGTTCGCCGCGACGAACGAGTTCCGCATCTACCATTACGGCATCGGCCCCACCGAAACGAGGGTCGTCTTCATTCTCATCAACACGTTCATCATCTATTGGGGGACGGGGTATTTCGAGTACGTCCTTCCCGCCGTCACGCTCGTTTGCGCGCTGGGCGTCGTGGTGAACACGGTAATGATCCACAAACAGCTTTGGAAGACCGACATGGAGGCGAAGGCGGCTTCCGACGCCCCGCGTCCGTAGCCCTTTTTCGAATCCGCCCTTGACATCTCCGTTTTCGTAACTAAGTTCCTACGCGTACCTCTGAAGGACGCTTCGTCCCGAAGGGGGAATTTTTCTCTCAAACCAATAGAAAGGCAGTACAGAATGACTCAGGGTCAAAACAACCACGCTCACACCCCCCACCTTTCCGTCATCAAGGGCGACGGCGTGCCTTCGGTCGAACAGATCGTCGGTGCCCGCAACCTCAATGGCAAACGCGGCCTCATCATCGGCATGGGCTTGGGCGGCATCGCCCAAGGCTGCCTCGCGGTTCTCTCGGCATACGGCGCCCAAGTGGCCGTCGCGTCGATCAACCAGAAGGTTCTCTCGAAGTGCGAAGAATTCATTAACCACCATGAATTCAACGTCGCGGCTCTCCTGACTTGCGATGTCAGCAAATCGAGCGACGTGGACATCCTGTTCTCTTCGTTGCGTGCTTCCACGGGTTGGGATTCGCTCGACTTCGTCATCTTCTCGGTCGCAGGCGCCGACAAGAACGAAATCAAGAATCCGCTTTCCGAGGCCACGTACGAAGGCATGGACACGGCGATGCGCACTTCCGCGTATCCGCTCATCCCCATCGCCGAGAACTGCAAGTCCATGATGCCGAACGGCGGCACGGTCATCTCCATCGGCTACGAAGGCGGCGAACGCGTCATCGAGAACTACGACGTCATGGGTCCCGCGAAAGCCTGTATGAACTCCATGTCCAACTACCTGGCGTTCGAACACGGCCACCGCGGCATCCGCTTCAACGTCGTGTCCCCGGGCCCGATCGCTACCCGCGCCGCCTCCGGTCTCCCCAGCTTCAACAGCTTGCTGCAGAAGTCGGAAGACATGGCGATGCTGAAGAAAGCGCACGTCGACATCTACGACGTCGGCCAAGCGGTCGCGTTCATGGTGTCCGACGCCGCGTTGCACGTCACTGCGGAAATCTTCCACGTGGACCTGGGTACCCATGCCGTCGGCATGAACCAAGGCCACCACCTGGAAACCGTTTCCGAAGTCGAGCCGGTCGCCAAACAGGCGTAAGGCGAAGCAGTTTCGTTCTTCTTTTTTCTCAGAAAGGAGTGCCATGGAAGCTACGAAACCCCAGGACGGACAAAAGCGTCCGTCGGGCGACATTACTGCCGCCAAACACTTTCCGTCGCTTCAGAAAGACCGTGGGTCAGCGACCCCCGGCTCCCAAGACGCTTCGGCCATCCGCTGCTCCGAGTCGCCGCCTTCCGTTCCCAAACCGAACGTTAATGGCTAAAACCGGTCTCCGGACCAACGAAACGCCCCCTCCCCGGGGGCGTTTTTTCTTGCCTACGCGCGCGAAAGCCGTATCCTGTGCCGGCTGAATTTCCTTAAAACGGGGCGTCGCCCCGTGATTTCCAAACCGTTTTTCCATGTCCGAATTCCAGACTTCCAAACCCGTATCCGGCGATAAGATCGTCCGCCTCGAAACCAATCACGGCACCGTCGTACTCCGATTCTTCCCGAGCGAGGCTCCGAAGACCGTGGAGAACTTCCTCACCCTTTCCGAAAAGGGCTACTACGACGGCATCATCTTCCACCGCGTCATCCGCGACTTCATGATTCAGGGCGGAGACCCCACCGGTTCCGGCCGCGGAGGCAAGTCCGCTTTCGGCCATGAGTTCGAAAACGAAGTTTCCCCGAAGCTCTCGCACATCGTCGGCACCCTTTCCATGGCCAACGCCGGACCGGATACCAACGGCAGCCAGTTTTTCATCGTCCACGGACGTCCGGCCAAGTATCTGGACGGCGACTACAGCATTTTCGGCCAGGTGGTCGAAGGGCAGGAAGTGGTCGACGCCATCGCCAACCTTCCGGTAGACCGCAACGACAAGCCGAAAACCGAAGCCAAGATCATCAAGGCGACGGTCGAAACCGTTTCGTAATTTCTCCCGATGAAATTCTCCAAGTTCCTTTCGCCGCTCGTCCTCGCCGCCGTAGTCTTCGGACTCGCGGTACCGATGGCCTCCGCGGCGAATTTTACCGAACCGAAGGTCGCGAAAATCTACGCGAAAATCGTCCTCGCCACCGATAAGAAGGTCGCGAAGATCCGTTCGGTTTCCATGGAAGACCGCGCGAAAATTTCGGCGGCCCGAACCAACCTCGAAAAGGCGTTCGTCGCGGTGGATGCCGCCTTCAAGAAGCCCGAAGACCGCCAACGCGCCGTAAAACAGCTCGTCCGGGCGTATTCGGACCTGAACGTCCTCATCGCCGCCGTCGCGAAGGTTCCGGCGACGGTTTCCGCCCCCGCTGCCGCGGAGCCGGTTCAGACCGTAGTCCCCGCCGCGTCGCAGTCGGCGGTTTCGTCGCTTTCGACCGAAGCCCAGATCCTCTACTATTCCGACGATTTCGAAAATTCCGGCACGTCCGGGGGCGACCGTTTCAACCAGTCGGCCTATTCCGCCGCGCGCTGCGCCGTCGACCTCGGACGCCTCATCCAGGTGGCGAACGGTTCGAAATCGGTCGTGGTCAAAGTCAACGACCGCCCGAGCTGTTCCAAACATCCGGATATCGTCGACCTCACCACCACCGCGTTCCAATCCCTCGCGCCGCTTTCCAAAGGACGGATTTCCGGCTCGTTCGAAGTGCTCGGCTGGTCGCCTTCCGGATATCGGAAAGAAGCCATTTCCACCGCGGGATTCTCGGATCTCGGCGTGAAGTTCGACACCAATATCCCCAATACCTACCTTCCCGGCGAAACTCTCAGAATTTCCGGAATCGTAACGGACGGAAAAGAAGATACCGTGCTTTTTCTCAAATCGCCTTCGGGGAAGAAATATTCCCGCTCGCTCCCGGTGGACGGAAACGTCTTCTCGTACGAAATCCCGCTCCTCGAAGTGGGGAAGTACGACCTCGTCGTAGCCTCAGGAATGGGGTTCAGCACCAATAAGACCCAGCCGATTTACGTGCTTTCGGACGACGCGCTCGTCGGAAGGAAGATCCTCTCTTCGGCTCCGGTTTCCATGAACGTGGGCGAGTTCCATTTCGTCCGCAAGGAATCCAGCGACCTTACTCCGCTCAACGTCCTCGATCTTCCGTCCATCGGAAAGAAAGCGCTCCGTACCGTGAAGATTTCTCAGGTCGGAAAGTCCGACCTCGTCCGCCGCTCGATGGGTGACGTGGCGTTCTATCCCGAAGACGCCGAACGCTTCGATACGGCAAAACCCGTCCACGTCACCGTGACCGCGGCCGAATCCTCAACCGACTTCTCGATGGACGTATTCGGGGTCGAGACCGTCGTGTTCGACGGCGACCTTCCGCTCGTGTCCGCCTACGCTACCGAACGGAAAGAAGCCGTGAACGCGTTCGTCGAAGGCTCGACCCTCAAAATCCGTACGGATTTGGCTTCCAACGGCCCGACCCTTCGAGCCGACACCTACCTCATCGCGCCGAACGGAAGCGTTTCGACCCACCGTTTCGCCGCCGCCGATCTCGACTCGAACGGGTTCGTGGCACGCGGACGGAAGGTCGAACTCGACGTCCCGCTTTCCGACGCGGGGCAGTACCTGGTGGAAATCATGTATTCCAACGGCTTTCCGGCGTTCAACGGTCCGGTAGTCCATAAGGAAGGCGTCGTAGCGCTCATGCCGAACGAATACGATTCGGTAACCAAGGAAACCGATTCCAATCTCGACGACGTCGTTCCCAACGCGCTCCGGTTCATCAACGCGATCCGCAAGAAGGTGGGGAAAGCGGCGCTCGCGAGCGACGATACCCTCCGGGAACTCGCGCAGTTCAAAGCGAACGACATGGCTTCGCACAACTACGTCGGACACGACGATTCCACGGGACAAAAAATTACCGGAACCGCCAAACGCGCCGGAATCCAAGTGTACGGAAGCGTCGGCGAAAACGTCGCCGGCGGCAGCGTGGGGACGGATTTCCTCCTCGCCGGGCTCTCGCTCTCGGGCGGACACCGCTCGAACATGTTGGGCGACTGGAGCAAAGTCGGCGTCGCCGCGGTAGTGAAGAACGGACAGACCTACTACGTTCAGGATTTCGG
>JBAQKV010000035.1:0-26383 GCA_049301335.1 Patescibacteria group bacterium | reverse complement strand
AGAGGAACCTCGCCGTTTCCGCGTGGATGTCGCGCCCTTCTTCGAACGCCGCGAGAAGCGCCGCGTCATGGGAAAGGTGCGCGAGAATCCGGAGTTCGATTTGCGAATAGTCGGCCACGAGGTAACGCCAGCTTTCGTCCTTGGGTTTGAAACAGGATTTGATTCGGCTCGGGTACCCTTCGCCCGACGGGATGTTCTGGAGGTTGGGCGCCTCGCTCGAAAGACGTCCGGTCGCCGCGCCCATCTGGTTGTAAGTCGTACGGATGCGTCCGTCGTCCGCGATGTCCTTTACGAGGCCTTCCGCATAGGTGGAACGGAGTTTCTCGCAAGTGCGGTATTCGAGGATGAGGTTCGCGATGGCGTAGGTCTTTCCGATTTCTTCGAGCGTTTCGGAATCGACGGAAAACCCGGTTTTGATTTTTTTCCCCGCCGGGATGTTCAGCTTTTCGAAAAGCACGTATTGCACCTGCTTCGCGGAATTCGGATTGAACGGTTCGCCGATGAGGTCGTGCATCTCGAGTTCGAGGAGCTTCGCCAGCTTCTTAAGCTCTTCCGCGATGTCGGCGAGTTCCTCGCGGGAAACGTAGACGCCCGCCGATTCCATTTCGGCCAAAACGGGAATCAGCGAGGATTCGAGTTCTCGGATGGAACTTTCAGCGGTTGCCAAAAGTTCTCCGTCGGCTGAGAAATCCTTGTCGGCGAAATACGCTCGCTCGAAGGCTTCGGTAGCCGAATCGTCGGATGCGGAATACTCGTGCACTGCCTCGGCATAGTCTCGGAAACTCGAAATTTTCCTCTTGGAATCCGAGAGGGCGAGCGAGGTTTTGAGGTCTTGGAAAACGGCCATTTTCAGTATCGGGAAATCGATTTTCCCCATTATGCGGTTCGGGGACGGTTTCGCAAACCGAAATGCCCTTGCATAAGCCTTGCGAGAGGCTATCATCATCTCGGATTTACCCATAACCCCTCCCTATATGGCAAAATCCTGCTCAGCCGCACAGAAGCGCTTCGCCATCGCCATGCCTTTGGCCGTTGCGTTCGGACTTCTCTGCGTATATCTCGCGTCGTCTTCGAACCCGGGAATCTGGGGAACGGCGCTCATGTGGACCATCGTTACCGACCGCATCCTCATCGGCATGGTCGTAGGTCTCGCCGGCGCGTATTCGGTACACCCGATGTTCCGTTTCCCCATTCCGGCCTGGCTTCGTTGAACCTGCCTCGGTACGTTCGTTTCCGTTCCTTTGGCTTGCGGAGCGCTCGTTTCTCCCGCGGCCTGAACCGATCCTTGGACGGTATTCTGGCTCACTTTGGCCGCCGGCGCCTTCTACGGTTTCGTTATCGACATGCTCGCTTCGAAGTTTTGAGGAGAAGGAGCGGAACTGCTTAAATAATCGATTTGTTTTAAAAACCGCCCCAATTCCGGGGCGGTTTTTTTTATGCGTACTTCTTGGAAAGTTTTTTCAATGCCAGGCCTCCTCCCAAATAGGGAACTCCGAACGCCGCAGAACTCAGCAAGAGCGATACGAACGTTCCGTATGGCGAAGAGAATCCGAGTACGGCATAGGCGATCGTGGAACAAACCACCGAAAGCGCGACGATGGAAAACGTAGTCGAAAGGAAGAACCGGTTCTCGGATACCGATTTCGCGGCGTGCGCGGTCATGAAAAGCAAAAGGATCTGCGACGCGAGCGTAACGCAGGCTGAACCGATGAACGAAAAATGCGGAATAACCAAGAGATTTCCAACGAGGTTGGCCGTGGCGATGAACGCGTTGATCTTCAGCAGCCGTTTCTGTTCTCCGCCGGCGATGAGCAGGTAGGTGAAAAGCGAAGAGAGGAAATAGAAGAAAAACACGAACGAGACCACGCGCATGGCGTCCGAAGCGTCGTAGCCGGAAGGTCAGGTCACGAGGTAGTCGGCGTTCGCGATGAACGTGATGACGGGCTTCGCGGCAATCGCGAGATAGAGCGCGACGCCGGCTCCGAAGAAAAAGAGGATTCCGTACGCCTTCTTGACGAGGGCTCCGAGTTCGCCGGATTTCTTTTTCATAGCCGCCGTGAAGAGAGGAAGCATCGAATTGAGGAATACCGTTCAGAACATCATGCCGACTTCGACGATCTTCATGGGTACGCCGTAGAGCGCGATGTCCTTATCCGCGACTTCGCGGGCTTCGAGTACCGAAAGGAGCACGACGTCGACCTTGAAGAATACGGCGTTGAGAAACAGCGCCAAGCCGTAGGGGAGGGAGGCGGTGAGTATGTGCTTGGCGTACGCCCTGTCGAACGCGAATCCCACTTTCTCCACCTTGCGCGAATACGCGTAGAGCAGCCAGGTCATCACGACGTTTCCAATGAGTCAGCAGAGCATGACCGCGCCGAGCGACAACGCCGGGAAAAGCAACGGATCATAGTTTCCGAAAAGGGATTGTCCGATTTGCGTCTTCGGGAGCACGAAAGTGACGACCGCGACGATCGAAAGCAGGTTCGCGAGCTTCCCCATCGTCGTCGAAACGAAGGAGAATTCGGTCTTGAGGTACGCCTGGAGGAGCGAGAGGATGGAAGAATTGACGAGTCCGAAGAGCGTGAAGACTCAGGCGATGAGTATGCCGACGAGCGCCGGAAGCGTGTCGTACCCCGGGAGGAATGCCGCGAGCCCGAGGGAAAAGGCGACGATCGCCAAACCCATCCCGGTTCGGATCGAGAGGACCGTTCCCGCGATGGAGCGGACTTTCTCGGGGTCGTCCTTGTGGTCGGAAATTTCGCGGACCGTGATGGTATAGAGTCCCAAATCCGCCACTACCGAAAAAATGGAAAGATAGTTGTAGATTTTGGAATAGAGCCCGTATCCGGCGAGGTCGAGGTAGTTCGTTAAAATCTTCACGAGGAAGATCGAGATGAGCGCGGTGGAGATTTTCCCCGCTATCTGTGCGGCGGTGTTGAGGTAGACTTTCTTGGTTGCCATCGGTTCTTTTGGTCGGTCGTTAGTCGAAATTCGTCAGGGTTTCCTTGCTTCCGTCATCGAATTCGAGAATTACCGAGCCCGTACCGTATGCGTGGAGGTTGGCAACGTTCTTATCGGTGGAATAGATGACTTTCCTATCGCCTGCCGAACGGTCGGTGAACACGTAAGCGCTGGAAGAGTTTCCAAGGTTGAGGAGCGAAGCCTTGGTCTCGTCTCATTTTTTGACGAGCGCCACGATCTTGCCGTCCGCCATGGGAACGAAGTCGTCGTAGAGGGGGATTTTTTCCAGAGATCCGCTTTCGCGATCGTAAACGTAGGCGCCGCCCTTGTCGGTGACGATGAACGAACCCCGTTTCAAACCCTTGTCGACCTTCGTGATGCCGCTCGGGAACGAGGGGTAATCCCGGTAACCTTTTTCGAGATCGAAGAGGGAAGACGCGCCTTGCGCTTCGACCCAGAGGACTCAGCCATCGCCGAGAACGACGTTCGGCTCGATCCCCGCGTCGCTTTCGAAGAGGGGTTTATCGATACCCTCGGACGACCGCTCGACGAGCTTGAAATTCGGCCTCCTATCGGCGAAATAGTCGTATCCGCGGAACTGTCCGTAGTACTCCCGGCCGTTTTCTTCGGCTCATTCTTCCGCCATGATGGCGCGTTTCGAACGGAGTTCCGAAACTTTGTCCTTCGTGTCTTCGGCGTATGCCACGGTGGTGACGTCGCGCTCGAGTCGGACCACGCGGTAGATTTTGTCGGTCGTACGCACGGAAACGGCTTCCTCGTGTTTCTTATAGCCTTCCGCTTCTACGCGCAGGACGTAATCGAAAGGAGGAACCTTGGAGACGGCGCAGTCTCCCGGACATTCCACCGTGAGCATCTTCGCGTTTCCCTTCATGAGGCTCACGCTCGCGGTTTTCGGTCATCGAACCGTGACGCGGACTTCGGACACGTTGCGCACGAAGAAGAAATAGTAGGCGTAGCCTATCGCCGAAAATGCTCCGAAGAGAACGAGAAGGGCCAATTTGCGGTTGCTCATTTGAGAAAAAGAAAATTCCGCATTCCGGTGGAATCGGTATACTCGTGCCGAACTATACGGAATACGCACCCGTTTGCAAATGCCCCCAGAGCTCAAAGAGACCGTCTCCCGCTACCTCGACCAGACACCGGTTCCCCCGGTGATTTGCTCGGATTTTTCGGCTTTCGACGCCATCGCGGAAATCACCGGTTTCCGCGTTTCGACTAGGGAGGAGCTTTTCGAATCCCCGCTGTCCGAAATCATCACGTTCGAAGCTACGGTGAAGTTTTGAAAAACGGCTTTCAGCCAGCGAGAAGCTGAGGAAATGTTCCGCAAAGGAGAAAAACGGCGCGATCCTACGTATTCCATCGAAGACGTTCGTACCATCATCGCCAAATCCTCCCTTACGGGGCAGGGGATGGACCGAAAGACCGTCGTAATCTTCGATGCCGACCGCCTCAACCTCGAAGCGGCGAACGCGCTTCTCAAGACGTTGGAAGACGTGCCGCGCGGCACGTTGTTCCTTTTGACGGTCCAGTCCCGTTCGAGGATGCTCGATACCGTGCTTTCCCGCTGCCTGTTCGCGGATTCCAACGAAACCGCGCTCCAGCCCGACCTGCAGACGGTCGAATCGGTAGACGATTTCCTGCGCTGAGAATTCGCTCCGCTCATTTCGTTCTCGGCGAAAAAAAAACCCGAGCGATCCAAGTGCCTCGCGGTTCTCGCTTGTTTCTGAAAGGCTGCGGCCCAATGAAAAATCCGCGACGAAGAGGCGGTTGCCGTTATCGCCGACGCCTATGCGACCATCGCCACCACCAACGTTACGCCGTACTACGAACTCGACCGGGCGCTCTTCGCGATAGCGGAATGACTCGAGCGGATGAAGATGCAACGCCCATTATAAATAAAGCGCCGGAACCTAACCGGCGCTTTATTTATTTTGAATAGACTTTGGATATATTCTCCAATACCTTCGATTTCGTTTCTTCGAGCTTGTCCGCAGGGCATTCGACGCGCACGGTGACTTTTGTTTCCAAAGCTCAGATTTCCATTACCGAAATTTTCGTTTTGGTATCGGACAAACCCTTTCAGAGATTCGATACGGCCTTGGAGAACGCCTCGAGTCAGTACGAAGTCGGGAAGGACGCGGGAATGTCGGAAGTCTTGAACGCGGTTTCGGAGAGGTTTTCGATAGGTTCCGCCGTGAGGTACTTGTTGGGCATGAATACCGTGTGTCCGTTCTTGTCGGTTATGCGCGTATACGAGAGGGTGATTTCTTCGACCGTACCTTCGAACCCCTTGATGCGGATGCGGTCGTGGATCTTGAAAAAGTGCCCGAAGATGAGCGAGAGGCTGCCGAAGAGGTTGGAAGCGAGTTCTTTGGACGCGAGAGCGAATACCAAACCTCAGATTCCCGCCCCTGTGAGCAAAGCGCTGACGTTGACGCCCACGAGCGAGAGAATGAACACTACGCCGAATCCCCAGATGAGCACGGTTGCCGCGTATTTGAGAAGGGGGAGGAGCTTCTTCGCGAGCGGGCTCGATTTTAGTACCTTGGAGAAGGTCTTGTCGAGCACGACGACCGCCACGACATTGGCCAGCCAGAGGCCCGTAAGACCGGTGATGACCGAGAGCGTCTTATCGGCGACGGAGAAATATTTGTCAGCGAACGGAGCGACTCAGACGAGGAGTTTCCAGCCGATGGTGCGAACGAACGTATGGAGCGCGGCGGCGGACGCGAAGCTGGCGATAGGAGCGAACAATCTCATATGGATGCGGAAAAATTACCCGTGGATGATACCCTTCGGGAAAAAAATCGCAAAATCGTTTGCATTTCTTTTTTGGTCGGATATATTTGCGCTCGCTTTCGGGGTTCGCCCCCGTAAGTTGCCATGGATTGGTAGCTCAGTAGGTAGAGCAGGGGCCTCTTAAGCCCAAGGTCGCGGGTTCGAGCCCCGCCCGATCCACCATTCGTCACGCAAAGGCCCCCGAAAGGGGGTTTTTAAGTGACTATTTTTGAACGAGATGTGGCGAGAAACCGTTTGCACACGTCCGAGCTTTGCGAGGCCGGAAGAAAGCTGCCGAAGCGGATTTCCGTGCCAAGGCGTTTCGAATTGCGAAGCAATGAGAAAAGAGCCCCGCGAGGGTCCACCATGAACATCCAAAAAGACTCCTCCGGAAACGGGGGAGTCTTTTATTGTCCCGTGCGGATATTCGCTCGCGTAGGAATGCGTTTCGTAGTCCCATCAAAAATTGACCAATTACAATTGGTAGGTATAAACATTAGTAATTAACGCATTCTCGGATTCGGATAGTCATGCGCGCAGTAATTCTTTGAGGATGACGTCTCGTTGAGGGGCCGCGTCAGCGGTCAATAATCGAGAAGTGATCCGAAATCATAGGCGAAATGTCGGTAGGGGAACGCGTGGCGTCCGTTCTCCTTTCTTCGTGACGTTTTGACCGTATTTCGTACTGCGGATGTCCACGCGAGGGACTCGCGGGCGTCGAATATCTCGAATGCTCGTCGGAAAAGCATTTTTTCAAAACGCTCGACATTGGCATGCAATTCGAGTCCGACGATGAACGCGTAGCCGTTTTCGCGTCGGATTTGCCACTTTTGACGGTTGGCTGAATCAATGCCCTCTTAGATGGCGACCAAGGTCGTTCGTGACTTCATTTGCCGTACGTCACCAATGTCGAAATCCAGACGGCGTACCCCGGTTATAATCCGGAAAAACGTTTCGCGTCCTTCGTAGAAGGCGAAATCGTCTTTTCCAACGCGTTCATCGTAAATAAGCGAACTTGGTCGAAGGCTTCGAAAATTCTTCAAGCCGTTGCACCGAAAGGCAAACTCAGCGCCACCTGAAGCGCAGGTATCCTCTTCAAATTATCTCCGGCACTTCTTTTGAGGACATACGTGCATTCGAATGCCAAGCTATCCGACGCTTCGCCGTTCATCGCGGCCTTAAAACGCGGTCTTTCGAAACCTTCTCTTCATGATGACGTGCTTCCCGCGGTTTCGAGAATTCTCAAGGAGGAAGTCACCGCATCGCCGTCCTTGCCGCAGTTCTCCGTAGATTTCGACCGACGTTCCCATCAGGCCTACTTCGAATCCGCATTGGCCCACCATTCTCACGATCCTTTCCAGCATGCTTAATTTGCCATCGTATTCTTCGCGGCTTTCCCTGCGGGATTCCTCCGTACAATCGAGCGCCGTTTCCCAAAGGGTATCCGGCACGCTTGGCAGGAAAATCGGATATTTGGATTTCTGCCAGCGACTCGAAAAGGTTTTGGAAACCCCCGGAATTCCCGATTTTTCATTCTTTACGGCCGAAGGGAACGCGAAATTCCTCTCCAGGTTCCTGCGCGAAGAGCTCGAACACGAAAAAACCTGGTACAACAAGCTCATCAGAAAGGATCTGAAAACCGTACGCTACCGCGATCTGAGTTCGGATTCGAACCTCGATACCGTCTGGGGTTACCTTACGTACGTACAGCAATCCTCTTCGACCGACGAGCTCGACGCGGTCATCGACGGATTTCGCGAAGAATACGCGAATTTCACGTCGACCATTTCCATCGACCGAGACCATTACCGCATTCTGAAACGCGTCGTGGACGACCCGGAAATCCCGGAAGACGAGCGCCTTTCGCTTCGTAAAGGCATCCGCGAAATGGAAAAGCAGGGCGTCCACCTCCATCCCGAGAACAAGCGCAAACTCTCCGAACTCTACGAGTCGCTCGCCGTCGCTTGCAGAAAATACGACGAAACGCTCGGCGATGCCGAAGACGCGTTCGAATTCGTAGTGGCCGAAGAATCCGAAATCGCCGAAATGCCCGAAAGCATTCGGGAAATGGCGAGAAACGCAGCGGAAGAAGAAGGCCTCGAAGGATACCTTTTCGGATGCGATCCCGATTCGCATGACGCGCTTTTGAAATATTGCTCGAACCGGGCCGTTCGTGAAAAGTATTTCAAACTCACCGCCTCCGTAGCCTCGGAAGGCGATTTCGACAATCGGGAAAACGCTCTCGAAATCGTAAGGATCCAATCGAAAATCGCGGCGGTCCTCGGATATCCGGACGCATCTTCGATGCTCCTTTCGGATACTATGGCGAAAACGCGCGAATGAGTGCGGAATTTCATCAACCCGTACAAGGACGCGGTTCGGAAAATCGCTCTGGAGGAAATCGAATCGCTTCGCAAATTTTCGTGACTCGGAAAAATCGAGCGTTGGGACGTAGCCTATTTCGCCCGCCGCCAATTCGAAGAACTGAGCCAATGAATTACCGAAGAGGAATTCCTCCCGTTCTTCAATTTCGACCGCGTGCTCGCGGGGGCCATCGAGGCGGCCGATACCGCCTTCTGAGTGAAGTTCGTCGCCATAGACGCGAAGGGGGTTAAGAACGGCGTCCGGCATTTCTTCATTGAAAAAGACGGGAAAACCATCGGGTACCTCGTATTCGACGCGTTCGACAGGGAAGGGAAAATCGGCGGATCTTCGGCGACGGTCGTCCGGGAAAAAGGCGCGTATTTCGACGTTCCGAAACCCGTAGTGAAACCGAAACCGACCGGAAAGCTTCAGAAGAAACAGATCGTTACCGAGTCTCCCGAAGGAGAAAAACGTTTCGTATTGCCCGTCTGTGCCATCAGTTGCGACTTTCAGAGGGGAGAATCGGAATCCGGGCATTTTTCCATCGAATCCGCGCTGACGGTATTCCATGAAATCGGGCACGTCATCCATTTCGTCGCAGAAGATTCCGAACTCCCGGAGAATTCCTGATTCTATACCGAGGCCGACTTCATCGAGATTCCTTCCCAGCTGTTCGAAAAGTGGCTTTCGTCACCCATGATGTTGGAAAAGCATCTCGTCGACGACGAATGAAACGCCATCGACCGCGAAAGGTTCTCGACTTACCTTTCCTTGAAAAAAGGCTTCCACGCTGCTCGCGGTTTCCTTATGGACGTCGCCGTCATCGAAGCCGACCTCGACACCTATTCCGCACCGGTCCCCACCGATTACGAAGATCTTAAAAACCGATTCCAGTCCGCTATCCGGCGCGAATCGGTTACCGGCTGCGAAGATTGGGCGCACTATCCTACCTGGTTCTCGCACGTTTTCTCGGGAATGTATTCGTCGGTATATTCTTCGTACCTTCTCGGAGACTTCGCGGTGGAAGACCTCTTCGAACGTTTGCGCGACGCGGTGAAATCGAATCCGGAAGCGAACAAGGATTTCTACGACCGCGTTCTCAAACCGGGGACCAAGGTCGAAGGCGAGGAAATACTCCGTTCGTACCTCTGAAGGCCGGCAACCCCAAGCGCCTATCTCAAAGGCAAGGGGATCCACGATAATCAGTTCGAATAATGTCCATCGCGTCAAAACCCGCTCCCGAATCTCAGGCCGAACTTCGACAAACGGCCTTTGCACAGAATGTTCCCGCCAATATGGCAGAACCGCAAGAAGCGCCGGGTTTCGTCATACGCGCTTCTAAGGCCGTAAGGAAACTTTTATGATTGGTCGATGACGAATCCCTTGAAAAGGTTCGCGTCCAGGCCGAAGAAGTAAAAGCGGTTTTGAAAACCGAAACCGAATCCGGCAACCGTTTCTCCCGCGAGAGTTGCGAAAAATCCAATTCGAATTGCGATTCCTGTTGAGCGACGGGGAAACTTATCGTGAACAAGCTCGGGAAACGAACGTCGACCGAATCGGTCCGTACCGGTACGAAGATGCGTTTGGTTACCATCGTTAAGGGCATTCCGATATACGCTCCGGAAGACGTGTACGAAGACCGCGACAGAACCGATCCGCTTCACATCCTCCATTGCAATGCCTGCGGAAACGAATGGGAGAAAAGGAGTCCCCATTACGAAACCGACAGGTGAGCGCTCGAAGACTATCTCGATTACGTCCGGTATTCCGCCACGGCCACGGCGAAGGGGGAATCGGACTCGCATTGGCTGACCGAACACGCACTTAAGCGGTTGAAATCGAAATCCGGATGAGAATTGCCCTACATTGAGACTGTCGCCCTCCTTGCGAAAGAAAGCCGGTACGACAAGTTCGGCATGGACGACAGACGCGGATTGAAGAAATTCTTAAAGTCCGTTCTGGACGACGCATAAGCCGTCGTCCTCTCTCGATATTTAAAAACCCTCCCGGTTAACCGGGAGGGTTTTCGCGTCAGTCCAATTCTACTACTTCAAGGTGTTCTGGATTATACCGCGTACGAAGACGAGGAACGTGATTTTTTCTTTCTGTGCCTGCGGAGCGATGCGCGAGAGTTTTACTGCCGCGATTCTCGCTTCGATGGTTTCGAGAGCCTGTATCCTCGCTTCTTCGGAATATCCCGAAACCTTCGCTGTAATTGCTTTGCTGGCCACGCGCTTGAGTCGGGCGTACTGCGGGTAATTCACGTACGATTCGCATTCCCCTTCGTACGCTACGGCGTTTTTCCCGGCGGAGCAGGAATTTCCGTAGGTCGTGCCGTTGAGTCCGCAGACCGGCGCGTACTGCATGGTACACATCATGGGTTCTCCTACGGCGATGGAATTGATCGGCATGACGGTCATCACGTCTTCGAGGTTGGCGATGGGCTCGATCGAAACTTCTTCGGCAAAAGTAAACGCCGGATAGAGCGCGACGGTGGCCATTGCGGCGAGTGCGAATGCTTTCATATTGATGGTTTTACGGATAAGCGTTCGTAAGTCATGACGGATGATAGGATATTTCGTGACAAAATAAATCCCCGATTAAATCGGGGATCGGTTAGCAAGAAGTGGTATTGTGATCTGAACCACCGCACTTATTGCACCACATGACCTTGCCGCACCATCCGCATACGTTCGTATCGAATGATCCGCAGTCCGGACATTTTCTAACCTCTTTTTTCGTATTGCTTTTGCCTCCCGAAAGCAGGCCGATGATTACGAGAACCACGATAATGAAAACGGGGAAGCCCATGATTACCTCCTTGATATTGGTTTTCCTACCACGAGCATCATATGTCTTTTTATTACATTGCAATAATATATGATTTTAGCAATCCTTCATTTCGTTGGATTGCAGCCTATCCTACGCTTACTTCCCACCGCCATGTTTTCCAGCTTGTTTCAAGAACTGAAGCAGACGTTGAGGCTCCTCCTCATGGCCGTTGCCGTTCTCACGATTCTCGGCTATTTGACGTTCTTTTGATACCTCGCCTATGCCAAGGCGTCGTACGAATTCGGAAATCCCGATCCGCTGACTTCCGCGGAAATCGACGTGCTCGAAACCCGAACAGAAAAGCGTCTCGAAGCGGGCGACTACGGGATCGTCGAACATACCTATTGGGTGGATCTGTTCGCGCAATCCTTTTACGCGTATTGACGTGCGAACCGTTATGAGCGGCATCCTTCCGAAGAATCGCGAAAATCCCTCGTCAAGGTGCTCGAACGGACGTACGCCAACATCGATACCGTGCAAAAGGCTTCTATGCGGAACGTTTGACCGACGCATTTGGAAGGCGGAATCATTTTTCAATGACATAGGCTCCATGTCCTCGCCCTCTTGGCCAAGTATCGTGGTGACGAGGCATCCAAAGCGCTTCTTCTCGAAGATACGGATCAGCTTGCGAACGCCCTTCGCCAAGCTCCGTCGCTCACCGAAGAAAGCTACCCATGATGGGCTTGGTGGGTAGACAACGTCGACGCGTACGCTTCCCTCGCGCTTGCCGACCGACTCTTCGATACCCGTAAGCACGACGCCCTTATCGCCGATTGGATTTCGGAAATTAAGAAACGCGAGGACCATACTGGCAACGTTCTTGCGGAAGCGTACGGTCCCTACGTTGCGGAAAACCAATCGCGTTCCGCCGCAAGTGCGTGGATGGTTCCGTATTTTACGCTACTGGATCCCGAATACGCGAAGCGACAGGTCGTCGCCATCGATTCCGCATATTCGTCCACTCTCATGGGGATGCCCGTTTTGAACGAGGTTCCCGTGGGCGACGAGTTCGTAAACTCCGTTCCCACCTGACCCGTGATATTTTCCGCAAGCAGTGCCGGGACTTTGCTTTCCCTCGCGGCGTACGGCGCGACGGGGGATGCCGAAAGATCGAAAGAATTGGAGCGGACCGTCAGGGCGGCGTTCCTGTACGACCGCAAGGATTGAAGCGTATTCCTTTGAACGTCCGCGTTATTGGACAGCACGTTGTATTGGGCGTTGTCATTCAGGGATTAGAACGGCTTTGACAAATCGATGCCAATTCGTATAAACATCCGGCTATCCGCAGGAGGCAATGCGCTCTCCCGCAGAAGCGGCTCATTCACATTCTCGTCAATCTTTCCCCAAACGGGGAGAATAGGAAAAAACGATGTCAATAAACCTGACGTTTCCCGAATCAACTACCGACTTCACGCGCTTCGCCGACGAATTCAAATCGAGCGACGCGTTCCGTCCCCCGCTTTTGTTCGCGGTAGGTTCGCGCGTGCTCACCGGTAACGGCGTTCATGCTTCCACCCGCTATCCGTTGGTCAACGGCCCGGGTCAGAACCAGGGTTCGGCAGCCGTGCTCATGAAAGTGCTCGGCATCGAACCCAAAGGCGTCCAGTCCGTCCTGTTCAAAACGGGCGATCTGGACAAAGTCCTCCGCTTTTTCCATCCGTTCGAAGGAGACAATAAGAAACACGGCAATATCGAACTGTTCAAACGGGCCCGGGCAATGCCCGTCGACTCGCGCGAAGACCGCTTGGTCGCCACGTTCGTCTTCGACGACGTGGCTCCCGAAGGCGTCGACGATGCCACGTTGAAACTCTACGGCCTTTCCAACCGCCATTTCCGGCCCAACCAGCTCAATCTCCAGAAGGTTTTCACCAAGCTTCCCAACGTCGCATGGTTCGGCGATTGCCCCATGGACGTCGACGAGGTCGACGCGGCGATTCTCGAAGCCGCGTTCGGCGGTGCCGGTTTCGCGCCGCACATGGTCGACAAATTTCCGCTCTACGTTCACCGCGTCAACGCCGCGAAACTCGGCGTCCGCATTACCGACCAGCACAAGGTACGTCTCGGCGCCTACTTGGGCGAGGGGACGACCATCATGCCGGGCGCGAGCTACGTGAATTTCAACGCCGGTACCGAAGGCCCCTGTATGAACGAAGGGCGCATCAGTTCTTCGGCATTCGTGGGCGCGGGTTCCGACATCGGCGGCGGCGCATCGATCCTCGGTACGCTTTCGGGCGGCAACGACACTCCGATTTCGATCGGACGCAATTGCCTGCTCGAAGTGAATTCGTCTTTGGGCATTCCCATCGGCGACGCGGTGATCATCGCTGCCGAAACCGCCGTGATGGCGTCTTCGCTCGTGCAGGTCAACGTGGAAGGGCACCGTTACCACGGTACTTTCTGCAAGGCCGGCCAGCTTGCGGGCATTAACGCGGTGACTTTTCGGCGCAACGACATGTCCGGCATTCTCGAAATGGTCCGCACGCGTCGGAACGAAGAATTCGCGGGGAAGCTCGAAAACGGCGAGAGCATCCTCTCCGCCGACCTCCATTCCAACGATTGACGAGAAAGGAAATTCAAAAAACCCCCGGTCCGCCCGGGGGTTTTTCATTGTAAAAAAATCCCCCATGCCGAGACGATGGGGGATTTTGCGTTTACGGAATTATCCGAGGTATTCCCAAACGTCTTCGTGGATTTCCTTAGCTCCGCCTTCTTCTCCTGCGTGGCAGATCGGGCAAGCGAAGAACGGCTTGTTCATGGCGGCTACGTGTTCCGGAATATCGACGACTACGCGGCAAACGACGCAACGGTACTTTCCGGCTGCCGGAATGGTATCGGTGGATCTGAAAAGGGTTCCTACTGCGGTCATACTAAAAGGTATATAAACTAAAGTAACTCTAGAATATATACTATAGTTTCTAATGCAACTTTATTTTATAAAGCGTATTTTATCCGTCAGGGAGGTTGGAGCAGCCAATCAGTACTCTTTTAAGACTTCTTCGTATCCCGGCATTCCCGGTTCGAGATAGACTACGCCTCCGCTCTCTTCGTCTTCATCGGACGGGAGGCCGAGCGGATTTTCGTTCGAGAGGTCGAGCTCGGTATTTTCGGCGATGCCGATTAGCCAATAAAAAGCCGCCATGCGAGAAAGCGTTTCGTCAGGATTTCCCGGAACCATCGCATTGGTGCGCAATACTATCTGCGTGAAATGCGCCTGTTTTTCGACCGACGTCGTAATTCCGTATTCTTTCCAAAACGCGAGATGCCCCTCTTTCCGGGCGTTGAGCGTATCCCGAAATTCGTCCGGCAATCCGGAAACGTCGAAATCGAAAGCCTCTTCGTCTTCGGAGCCGTAAGTGGGTGCGGCAAGAAGTATCGAATCCACCATCGCGCTGAACTTTTCACGCTTCTTACCCGCGAGGGCGCTTTTGTAAAAAACGTAAGGGACGCCCCCTACGATCGTAACCGCTACGAGCCACGTTCCCACGTATCAGGCCGCGTAAGCGATCTTATCGGACGTTTCCGCCGGGGACGACATCGCGTCCAGTAACGAATCGAAAGCCATGTTCGATTTTGGTTATTTCGAATTTCCAAAAATCTTGGATGCCGAACTTCCCATGTCTTTCAACGCTCCGCGCACTCATCATGCGAAGCCGTCCAAATCGGATTTTTTCACGTTCGTCGGATCCGGTTTCTTGGGTTCGGGCGCGAGGGGGATATTGACGAATTCGGGTTGCGGGGCGCTTTCCGCCTGAAACTCTTTTGACGGACGTGCAGAAGCGTCCGTTGGCGTCTTCGTCGGACGTTCCTTCCGTTTTTCCCGTACTTCCGCCGAAAGCGCGGTTCTCTTTTTTCAGGATTCGGTTTTGACGCTCTCGTTCGCCGCTTTCACTTCCGCGATTTTTGCGCGGACCGCGACGAGAAGGCGGGAAAATATCTTATATCATTCTTCCTCGGCGTTTTTAGAAAACGCGTATTCGTTTCCCGAGAGTACGTCGGAGTATTTCTTTTCAAGCGCCTGAAGCTCAGAAAGGGAAGCGTTCGCCATTTCGGCGAACTCCGCGCGTTCGTATTTGGACCGGAATCCCGAGACTTCGCCCATGGTGCGTGCGTGAAGTGAATATTCGCCATAGTATGCCGCGGGCGAAAATTTCAAAGGCTCTTTTTGCGAATCTTGACTTCTTCGTCAAATCATTACTATCCCTACGGTTTCGAAACGTTCGGAGCCCGGTCAGACAAAGACCGCCTTAGGTTGCCCGACGAGTTCCTCCGAGGGTTCGTAAAGAAGGAGGCCATCATGGCCACAGTAGTGAAGCGCGGACGCCGCTATTTCGTAGCAGGCGCGATGTGGGACGGTTGCAACGACCAGTACGACCGTTTCGTCAAACTCGGCATCTGGGAATCGGGTTGGGATCCTCTCAACGACGATTACACGCCGATCATCTCGCAAGTCCAAGAAGGCGATCGCATCGCCATCAAGAAGGGCATGGGGCCCGGAACGTCCGAAACGCTCATCCGTGCCATCGGCATCGTGAAAGGCGTTGACGTTACCCGCGGTCTCGTTTACGTAGACTGGCTGCTTACCGGGATGAAGCGCAAGGTTCATTCCCGCGGTTGCTACAAGACGATCCACGGCCCGTACCGCAAGACGGACGACGACCTGGATCTTGCGAATTGGCTCAGTAGGATTTTTTCTATCTGACCGGACGCACAAAACGGAAACCCGGACTTCGGTCCGGGTTTTTTCGTACCACATCGACGATCCCCGCGTTTTCCATATTGCGTATTCGTAATTTTCGGTACTATTTTGCGATTTACTCGTAATCACGAGATATGGAACGCCCTATTTTTTCTTTGGACGTCGAAACGAGCGGCCCGCAGCCGGGCAAGCATTCCCTGGTTTCCATCGGGGTGCACGAAATCCTCAGCGGAAAAGGCTTTTACGCCGAGCTCAAGCCAGAACCGGGCGAATCGTTCGAATACTGACCCATGGAAACCATAAGCGACAAGCTTCTCTGCCTCGATAGCAAGGAGCGCTTTGCCCTCGCGAACGGCGGCGGATGGAAAATCGCCGTCGACGCCCTCATGAAAAAGGGGGAGTCCCGAAAAGACGCCCTCCTGAGGTTGAAAAAGTGGATGGGAGAGAGCGTCGACGTTGAAAACTACGAGAGCTACGACGTCATGGCCTGACCGAGTTCGTTCGACGCGTCGTTCATCCTCGCCGCCGCCTGACTCTCCGATACGGGAGTTCCGTGAAAGTTTTCGTGGCTCTGTCTTTCTTCGGTAAAGCGGGCCGTCAAAACCGTCCTTCCCGAGTGGAATCCCAAAGAAATCTCCAAAGCCGACGTCGCGGCGGCCATGTGCGGCGACCATTTCGCCAAATCCGTCCAGACCCTTTCGATAGGGAAGCATAACTCGTACTACGACGCCGTCCACCAAGGGCTCGAATGGAACGAATTACGAATCGCTCTCGACGGCCTTCGCGCGCAGGTCTCGTAGTCCTTCCCGAAAACGGGGAACGGTTTCCCAAATGACGTTTTCGAACGCGTCGAGGTACTCCTCGTCGCCGAAGAAGTATCCGAGTTCGACCATGCGAAAGGTTTCGCCCAAATCGTATCCGTACTTCTTACAGAATTCCTTCAATGCCGCATTGAAGGCCTTGGCTTCCTTCGGGTATCAGAATTTGTACTGCGTCGGCGGAAGCCCGTTCGTTTTCCGATATTGGGCGTACGCCCGTGCGGCATACACGTCGGTAAGCCCCTCGTTGATCGAATTGATTTCGCCGAGCGTTCTGAACGGCGTGTCTTTCGCTTGGTTTTCCGGCGCTACGAAATTGCACGAATATCCGAAACGGGTGACGAGTTCTTCCCACGAAGGATACGAATCGAGGCAACCGATCGCCTCCAAGAACGCGAGCCATTTCGCGTAGGCGTCCATTTTCGACTCTTCCGTCATGTAGAACGAAACCGAGAGCGCGTGCATGACTTCGTGGAGCAGTATCTGCAAAATGAAGTCGTCGAAGGCTTCGTCGTCGATTTCTTTTTCTTCGAACGCGAGGAACACCGAATCGAGCATGACCTCGATTCAGATTTTCTGTTCGCCGCCTTCGCGGATAACGCGGCAGCCTCATAAGTATCCCGCAGAAGGGGGAAGGGTTCCGCTGAGGATGTTTTCATCCGAAGAGAGCGTGTATTCAGGGCGGAACATCACGTTGTCGAACCGGGGGAAATCATTTTTCGACTCTTCGGGAAACCGCTTCCTCACGTACGCGACGGCTGCCGGAATTGCCACGTCGCAAAGGATTTCGTAAATACGTTCGGTAAGGAGTTCCATTTTGGACTCCTCGAATTGGCGGAAAGTTTCCATTTCCTCCTTCGTCGGCGCGGAAGCGACGGACGCCATCACGCTTCTGGAAACGAATTCCTTCACTTTCAGCGCGATTCATTCTTGAAAATCGCGCTTGATGATTCGCGAAGAGTTCTCGTCAGAATCTCTTTCGATTCATTCGGGAAGGATGGGATTTCGTGCGGTTTCCATCAGTGGCGGTTTGAGGTAACGGTTTCGTTTTAGCTACGTACCAGCGATTGTCAATCATAAAGGCGGGAGCTTTCGCGAAAAAATCAGACATTCCGTATTGTGGATGCGGCGATAAGTCATAAACTCTTTCGTCTAATACCTGCCGCATGAAACCTTTGAAAAAAATCGCCGCCGTCGTGGCCGAGCGAGACTTCCGATCGAAAAAAGCGCGTCGGGTAATTTCAGCGTTCACGCTCGCGGAACTCATCGTCGTAGTGGCGATTCTCGCCGTACTCGCGAGCGTGGGTTTCATGGCGCTCTCGGGATACGTTAAGGACGCGGCGGATGCCCGTTCAAAGATGAACGTACGATCCGTGTATGCCGCGATATGAGCGGAAAGCGCGGTTACGGGGAATTCCCCCCGATACTACGTAATCCACGTTCCGAACTCCGCCCTTTCGTGAGGCTTCGTGACTTTCGACGCCTCGTCCCCGCCCTCCGTACTTACGGGCTGAACTTGGAACGAGCCCGGAACGAACTACTCCGCCGGAACGCCCGACTACGTGAAACTGAAACTCAATCCCGAGAAATTCAAAGTTTCCTCGTTCCAGGCGATTCAAACCTCTTTCGCCGCGACGTCGGATTTGACGGTGCCTTCCGTTTGAGCGGCCGACGTCACCGTCAGCCAGCCTTCTGGAAAATCCAGAACGGTCAGCTATTACCAGACCGTTGCGGTCCAGCCTTCCGGAACGGCGTTCGTCGTAGGAAACTATCCCGTGAACTCGTCATGATCGGTATCGGGCCTCGTGAAGGACCCGTCTTCCCCGAGCCTGACGTGAGCGATAGTGGAATGAGCTTCCCCCGGAACCGCGGTTGCCTGCGCTTCGGCCACGCTCTCGGGCTATTTGATCCCCTGATTGGCAGACGGGGTTTCCGCCACGGTCTCCAAACCCATTGCGAACGGTTCTTCGAACGCCGCGGTCACGTGCGTTTGAGGTTCGTTCTCCTTAGCGTCGGAATCTCTTTCCTGCGATAACGGGTATTCGCTCAACGGATCTTCGTGCGTCGCGAACGCATGGTCGGTTCCTTCTTGGTCGTCCTGTTCTTGAGAAACGGGAACGTGGGGATATTCGGCTTGGGGCGTATGTTCGCTGACCTGTTGATGAGGAACGCAATCGAGAACCGCCTCGTGTACGAGGAATTCGAACGGCACGCAAACGAGATCGCCCCAATGCCTTCGTTACGATTCCGCCGTACTTGCGGATTCGGCCTGCCTCTCCGCCAAACCGGCAGTTTCCCAATCCTGTACGCAGGGAACGGACGCCGTATGTTGAGCCGTTGCCGCCGTTTCCCAGGCGTGCAATACCCAAGGGTGTCCGCAAACGGGCATATGCTCGGGTTCGCCCGGAGCGTGTTCCGTGGGTTCGCCCTATGGCGACAACGGACAAACCGCTTGCAGCACTACGAGAACGTGGTCGTGTACCGGATTGAACTGAGGCTCGCCCGTATGATGTGCTTATGGGAACGCCGCCTGTTCCGTCAGCACGACGCTTTCGGTCACTACGTGCGACGGATACGGATACTGCTACGTTTCGCTTTCGTGCCCCGTCACGTTTACCAAGGTCGGCTCCGTACAGTGCGTCGGATGCGCGTACCACGGCTGGAACAACAACCACGTGCTCGCGAAAATCCAATGGGGGGCCGGAAACGGTTTTTCTTTCCTCAGGGGTCCAGAAGCCGTATACGGCTGGTGAACCGCCTGGGACGGCCAGGGTTGAACCAATTGCACGCAGGATTTCCACAACTACACTCCCCACTATTAAAATCCGGCATGCGCCCGAAAGGGTTTCGCATATAATCCCGGACGTACGTTCCTCAGTTTCGAAATTCCCATGTCGCTTACCGCAGTAGCTTTCGCAGTCGCCACGTTTTTTTCCACTTTCGCCGGAGGCCTCGTCTCGATCCGTTTCAAAGACCGTCTCCACTACGTCATGGCCTTTACCGCCTGAGTTTTGCTCGGCGTAGTGTCTTTCGACATCCTTCCCGAAATCTTCGAACTCGCCAAGGAGGGCAATTACGACCCCGTGGACGCCATGATCGCCCTCGCGGTGAGTTTTCTCGTCTTCCATGTCTTGGAAAAAGCCGTCCTCATCCATCACAACCACGAAGGGGACTACGCGCACCACCATCATCCGAACGTAGGAGTTTTCTCGGCCGTGGCGCTCATCGGACACTCGTTCATGGACGGAATCGGTATCGGTCTCGGTTTTCAAGTGAACGCTTCGGTGGGTATCGTCGTGGCACTCGCGGTCATCGCCCATGACTTCACGGACGGCATGAATACGGTAACGCTCATGCTCACGCACAAAAATACCGCGAAAAAGGCCAAGGCATTCCTCTTGGCGGACGCGTTGGCTCCCGTTGCCGGCGCGCTGTCGACGCTTTTCTTCACGCTCCCGCAGTACGCGCTGTTCATTTACCTCGGCGTTTTCGCGGGATTCCTCCTCTATATCGGCGCGAGCGATATCCTTCCTGAGGCCCACAGCCGAAAAAGTTCGTACAAAATGGTCGCGCTTACCGTCGCCTGAACCGTTTTCGCGTACGCCGCCGTCAGCCTATCCGGAATCTAAATCCCGAATATGAAGGAAATCTCTTCCAAAGAATTGTCTGAAATTCTGGCATCCGCACCCGCTTCGGTTGCGGTAGTGGACGTTCGTGAGCCGAACGAGTTCGCGGAAGTGCGTATCATGGGTTCGAAAAACCTTCCTCTCAGCACGCTCGCCGCCGATTCTCCGGAAATCGACTGGTCGAAGGGCGTCGTGTTCGTTTGCCGGAGCTGAGCGAGGAGCGGAAGGGTAACCGCCGCGTTCGGCGATTTGGGAAAATCCGCATCCAATCTTGTCGGCGGGGTGGCAGGATTGGCAGAAACGAACCCCGGACTTCTCGAATTTCCCGGATAATTCGAATTCTCCGATAAAAAAACCGCCTCTTCGGCGGTTTTTTTATTATTTTTCGAAAGCGGCTTTCAACGCCGCGATTTTCGTGGGATCGAATTTCGCCTTCGAAGGCTCGACGTGCTTCGAAACCGGATTCTTATCCGCGTCGAACGTGAAGCTCGAGCCGCAACCGCAGCGCCCCTTGACGGCTCAGGCGGTATAGAGCCAGATTTCCTTGCCGTTCTTGTCGACCCTCGTGAGTCTCGCTTCTTGGAGCAGTTCGCGATCGGATTCCTCGAAATGGGCGCGAACGCTCCCTACGTCGAAACAGGGGAGCTCGAATTCGCCGCTTTCTGCGGGAGTGACGGAAACCTTCGTTCCCGCGCATCCGCCGCGAACGAAACGGACTCGAACCGCGGAAATTCCGGAAGCGTTCCAGAGAGAAAGGGTGGGGGAGTCGATTTTGAGTGCCATGTGCTTGTATTAAGAACGTGAGAATCTATACAATTTCTTTAAGAAATCAATACCCGAGTTTTTCCCACTAACAAGGGAAAACCGCATTACCGAGCGGGAAACTCGGGGAAAAATCAAGGAAAAAAATTAGGCTCTCGTGATTTTTTGATTAGTTTGGAAGTCCTTCATTACGAAAAGAGGTGCAACCAAATGGATAGTTGTCGATGTTGCCGATGGATCCGTTTCCTTAGTCTCTCCTTGTTCGTCGCGTTCGCTTCTATGCCGGCATCGGCATACGACAGCGCGTACGGCGCCCAAGGCAAAACCAAGAATCCCGTCGACCGATTCGTTTCCTGGCTTGAGCCCAAACTCAGGTCGGTACTCGACGAATCCTCGGGAATCATCGCCGAACGTTTTCCCATCAAGCTCGCGATCGCGCAAGCGGGTCTCGAGACCGGATGGGGAACGCACAAGCCGGCGGTGAAACGGAACAATTTCTTCGGATTGTCGAAAAACGGCAAACACATGCGTTTCGAGACGGCGGAGGATTCCATTCGCGTCTACGTCAAATCCCTTTCGGGCAACTCCGCGTACTCCGATTTGCGGGCAAAACTGAAAGTTACCGACCGCCCTGAAGCTTTGGCTGAAGAACTCGACCGATATGCGGAAGACGAATCGTATATCGGCAAGCTCAAGTCAGCGCTGAAGTTGGTCAAGCTCTCACCGGAAACCAAACCGGATGAAGAGGTTCCGGCGTACGCCCACAAGGCGTTCGCAAGCGAACCGGCAACGCTGCGTTACGAACCGCATTCCGCCTCCGAACCTCTCGGGGATAAACTGGAATTGCGACTCGACCGCGGTGTCGCCATATAAGGCTCACGCCTTACGGAACCCCTGCTTCGGCAGGGGTTTTTTACGCGGTTTTCCGGATGTTTTCGAGCAGGTCCACGAGACCGGAATAGTCGGAACCGTCGGAAAATTTTCTCATGGATTCGATATGCGAGCGGTATTTTTCGAACCGCGGACTTTTCGCCGCGTTTTCGCCCAAACCCGAGAATACCATCGATTCGATCCTCGCGAGCCTCCGGTCGACCACGGTGGAAAGTTTTTCGCTGGTGGCCGTTCATTCGACGAGCGAATCCGTCTTGAACGAGTGTTCGAGTCAGAAGCAGAAAAGCCAAAACGCCTGCGACCGTACGAGATAATCGAGATTCCTGAGCGCCTCGGCCGAACGTTCGGCGCTTCCGTTAGATTTCGCCGACTCCATCCGTTCTTTCGCGTTTCGGAACGTTGCGCGAATCGATGAGAACGGACGGACCGGAAAGTCGCCGTCCGTCATTTCGTATCCTCCCAATGCCTGGAGTGCGGCGGCGAGTTTGTCCTGCGGTTTTTCAGTCACGTTCTCCAAAAGCGGTGCGAGCCTCCGATAGACTGCCTTCCAAGACGCGTTCTCCGCCTCTATGGACGCCTCTATCGATTTCGCCTGGGATTCCATGGCGAGACGTTTTCCCATGCGTTCGAGAAAGCCTTTCTGTACGTCGGACAACGCTCACTTGATGCGCAAGCGGTCTTGCGAACGGTTGCGGAGTTCCACGGAAAGAAGCCGATCGAGGTACGCCCGTTGTTCGAAGAAGGTCTTGCGCGAAGAAAGGGCGTTTTTAATCGCGTCCACGCTTTCCGCGTCTCCGGGGTTGGCATCGTACTGCACGATGAGCGCCGACAGCGCTATGGCCGATTGCTTGAGCGAAATTTCGCGTTCCGCGAGGAAATTCTCGGCGTAATATCGACTTCTGAGATACGCGAACGCGTCGCCGTAGGTTTTAACGGACGTATTGAGCGCGTTCTTACGTTTCGACTCCCGCGTAGAGGAATCCTGAAACGCGACGATGCGTCCGTCGGGAGAATCGCTCGGTCAGCGCAGCGCGAACGCACGAGACCGTCATGCCGACGTTTTCGCAAGCGGAACGGACTCCGCGAATATCCTCTTCAAATTGGGAATGGCGGCGATTTTCGCTTGTACGGTTTTTTCATAGTCCGCGGTCCTGCTCCCCTTCGATTCGGGAATGTCGAACCCGAGTTCGTTCATGAAATCGGTGGGGAGTTTTTCCGGATGGATGACGCAGTCGAGAATCGCTTGGGATTCCCAAGATTCCGGCGTGGGTCCGTCAGGGAGGGTATGGTAGTCCTGAGGAAGCGAAAACGCCTTCTGTACGTTGTAAAAGCGGTTCGCCGGCTTTCTCGACAACCGATCCTTCAGTACGCCGTCGGAAACGTGGGGGAACTTCGAAAGTTTCGGATTGGCGTCCGCAAGCGCCCTTTGCGCGTCGAGGCATTCGGCAATTTGGGCAGCCCCCACCTGGAGAAGGAGGAGTTCGTCCACGAGCCTCTTGCGTCTTTTTTTCTCGGAAGAAGTGAGGTTTCCGTCCTCTGGAACCCCTTCGAGCGCCTCTTGGACGCTCGTCAGTCTGTCTGCGACGGTTTTCGGATTCATAGGCGAAAAGTAACGTGGGATTAATACCCATTCGAAGTGCTTTGTCAATCGATCGGGACATGTGGAAATGGAGATTCGCCCCGGTTCCGATATACTCTTCCGGTCAATTACCGAACTTCCGTATGGCGAAAGAAATCGAACCGCTTTCCTCCTTGCTCAGACCGAGGAATTTCGACGAATTCGCCGGTCAGAAACATCTTATCGGCGAAGGTGCGCCCATTCGGAAAATACTCGAATCCTGAAGGCTCGTTTCCATGGTTTTTTGGGGTCCGCCGGGCACGGGAAAAACCAGTCTCGCGTACCTCATTTCCAAAACGGTCGACGCCGATTTCTTCCACCTTTCGGGCGTCGTCAGCAAAAAGGAGGACCTTACGCAAATCATCACGAAGGCGAGGAAGAACTTTCTCGAAGGCCGCCGAACCGTGCTTTTTTTGGACGAAATCCACCGTTGGAACAAAGCCCAGCAGGATTCGCTTCTTCCGTACGTGGAAAAGGGAATCGTCACCCTCGTAGGAGCAACTACCGAAAACCCGAGCTTCACCATCGTGAGGGCGTTGCTTTCGCGTGCGAAGGTGTTCGTCTTCGAGCCCATTACGCCAGAAGACATCTCCGCCAACCTCAAAGCTTCCAAAGACCGCGTCGCGGAAGCTTTCCCAAACGTGACGGTCAGTGACGAGGCGATCGATTTTCTCGCGGGGAAGACCGACGGAGACCTCCGTTTCGCGCTCTCGGTGCTCGAACAGGCGCTCGTCATCAAGGGTTCGGGCGAACTTACCGCCGCAGACGTTTTAGAGAGCGGCGGCAAAGTTCTCGCCTACGACCGTAACGGCGACAACCACTACGACACGATTTCGGCGATGCATAAGTCCCTTCGCGATTCCGAAGGCGACGCTGCCATCTACTATATCGGAAGAATGCTCGCCGGAGGCGAGGATCCGCGTTATATCGCCCGAAGGATGCTGAACTTCGCCGCGGAAGACGTGGGACTCTCCGATCCCCAAGCGCTCCTGTACGCGAACATGGTCTATGACGTGTGCGAGAAAGTGGGCATGCCCGAAGCCGAACTTCAGCTTTGTTGGCTCGCGTACTATCTCGCCCGAGCGCCCAAAGACAACCGCGTATACGTCGCCATGCAGAAAATGCGGCAGGACGTTCGGGATTTTTGAAACCTTCCCGTGCCTCTCCATATCCGCAACGCGCCCACCGGGCTCATGCGCGAGCTCGGATACGGCGCCGGGTACGAATACGCCCACGATCTCCCCGATAAGAAATCCTCCCAAGAGCATTTCCCGAAAGAACTCGAAGGGAGGAAGTACTTCCCGGACTCCGCTTAGGAGTCCTTTTTTATTTGATCATCATATAGCCGCTTCCTATGCCTCAACAGGTGCTGTATTTGCCTGATCCCATGTGAACGCCCCACGCGCCGATTGCCGTTGCGTCATAAGTGTCGTTCACCCCGTATCAGGACGATCTTTGTCATGAAGCCTTATACGTGACGTTGGTTCACTCGGCATACCATCCGGGATAGTAGTTTCCGGTACTGAACGAAGTGGCAGGAACATCCGATGAAACGATGCCGACGAGCACGTTAGGAAAGAGTACCGATCCGCAACTTACGTTAGACGGGGAAGAAAACGTTCAGACTTTCAGATATCTGAAAGGGATGCTTTTCGAATTCCTCCACTGTATCCCGCAACCGCCGTGCACGCCGCTGACTCCTCCGCCGTTTTCCGCAGAAACCTGCCAAAGCCCTGCCGCGCTCACGCTTCCGTATCCGCTGGTACAGTTGGTCCAGGTGGTGTAATCGGTGAATTTCGAGTCGAGGACGATCCATCCGCCGCCGTCCGTCAACATGTCGCAAGCGACCTGGAAAGCGGCGTTTCCTCCGGCGCCGTCAGGATCGATGGTATAATTTCCCGAAGGACTGCCCGAGGCCGCGGTAAGAATGGCCGAACAGCTCGGGTAGTACGTTTTGAACGCGGAACAAGAAACCGTTCCACCGCCGTTCGAGCCAGGACAATCCCAATTGAACTTTCCGTCCGTACCGGTCAGGTCGGTCCCGCTTCCGGTGCCGTTTTGGCACAATCCCGAAGTGGGATAGGCGAGCTGATAGGAGCCGTGGGAACCGCCGCAGGCGCCCGAAACCGGAACCGTCGAAGAATCAAGCGTTCCGCCTTCCACGAGAGCGCCGGTGGTAGCCGAAGTGGGCAACCGAATGAGACCGGCCACGGAACCGGACAAATCCGAGGGGTAATTTCAAATGATCGCGATTTTGCCCGTAGCCGGAACTACTCAGGCTACTTGGAAGTACGAGACCGGGCGACGTTTCCCTCAGACGGTCGAAGAAGAAAGGTCGACCGCTCAAACCATATGAAGTTTCGGATCGTACGCTTCGGCGGCTGGAATGCGGTAAGGCGCGCTCGCCGTTTTGAATTTGTCCGAATTGAGCTTCAGTTTCGCATAGTCGGGGTTTCCGGCCGAATAGTTGGTGTTCGCGTCGTTCCAGTTGCCACCGGTGAGGGCGTTCGCGAGACCGTCGACGTACACGAAAGCACCCGAGAGCGAAGCTCAGGTATCGTGGACGACGTAGTACCTTGCCGAATTGCCGGTAATGGCGGATTCGGACGATATCGCCGTTTGTATCAGGCGAACGTTCGATCGCACCGCGGAATCCTTGGCATCTTGGGAATACCCTGAAAGCGCGAGGAAGCCTATGGCCGCGAGGATGGCGAGAATGGTAATGACGACGATGAGTTCGACGAGGGTGAATCCCGAAAGTCGAAAATTTTTGAACCGCCGTTTCGTCTTTTCCGTGGACGACATTCTGATACTGATTAAATTTACGTAAAAATTATACCGTAAATTTTTCAGCCTCAAAGCTATTTCGTTTTCACGTAGACATTTGCCGCTGAGCGTACGGATCAGGAAAACGTTCCCTCCGGGTCGTTCACGCGCAGAATTTCCGAACTGAATTTCACGAGTGCGGATTTCGTCGCGGGTCAGAAGTAGCCGGTAGGAGTCAGCGTACCGAAGT
>JBAQKV010000034.1:0-17006 GCA_049301335.1 Patescibacteria group bacterium | reverse complement strand
CGTCCGGATTCCGGAACTTCCCGAACCGGCCGCGGCGCCGGACGCGGAAGGTAGTCATGAAGGCAAGAGAAAACCGCTCGCGTTACGCGAGCGGTTTTTTTGGCCGTCCGAAGTCAGATTTCGACTTCGATTTCGCCTTGCAAACGGTGTACCAGTTCGGCTTCGCGGCCGTTCACGAGGATTCGGAAACGGTTCGCGTTGTTTTCGAGCTTGGCTTTCCCGGAAGCGTCGGTCATGCACTGTTGGTCGTATTGGCGGAAGCCAAACGTGGAAACGGCCTTGACCTCGGCTCCTTTGACGGGTTTTCCGTTGTCGGTAACGATGACGGTCGCCATGAATATACCTCCCTTTCGTGTTGTCGTTCGATGGCTCGGTCGAAGATACTTGAAATTCTTCCGAGGCGCAAATTTTCAGCCGGAAAACGCTGATTTTTGACATTCCCCCACATGCGTGGTTAAATGGAAAGACAACCGTTAGAACCGAATATGGATACCAGACAGGACGTCGTAGAAAAAGCCTACACCCTCCTCATGATGATGGAGAAGGCGACATGATACGCCCCCGGTGACGATTTTTACAAATCCGTCGTCGCGAGCCTCAACGCCGCGCCCGAAGAAGAATTGCCGGCGTTGTTCGCGCAAATCGCCGAAATCGTCACGAATTCCGTCGACAGGGCGGCGGCCGCGATGACGCAATACGGAAAGGACGTCATCGCTGAAAAAGAACTCGCCGACCGTTCGCAAGAGGTCGACGAAGTCGCGGAACTTCTGAATTTCTAATACGTTTCATAACCTTACGGTCATATGGCAGGAGAAAAATGGGAGGCGGCCAAAAACGAGGCCCTCAAAAACGGAGACGTCATTTCGAACCTGGACGTGAACCAGGTCTTCAACAGCGCGAAGGATAAGATAAAAAAGAGTCTCGGATCGGTTGAAAAAGGGATGTCCATGTTCAAGGACGTCGCGGGCGAAAAACTCGACGCGAAGGCGGCCGAAGCCATCCGTATCATGCAGTCGGAAGGCGCGTCCGGCGCGGAGCGCGTCGTAAACGCCCTTTTCCGCTACGAACCGAAGGCGGGCAAGGAAATCGATTTCTCAGCACCGAAAATCGCCGCCGCTCCCGCCGCGGCTCCCCATCAGCAGACGGCGAAGGCGGATCTCAGCAACCTTACGGCTTACGCGAGCGGTTCCGTTCGTGCCCAACAGATGAAGGAAATGGGTTTGTAACAGTCCCTTACTACGCCGACCAGTATGTCCGATGTTTTGCCGGAATCCCCGATCATGCAGGAAATAATCGCCAGTTTTATCGAAACTGGCGATTATGAAGGAGAAGGGAGGTGAGTGGTAGGGGCGATCAGGTACCTCACCCGCAAAGATCTGAACGAGCTCCGCGCTTCTTCCGAGAAAGACAAGCTCGCATACGAAATCATGGCGGCCTGAGCCGCGGAAAGTTTCCTTTTGTCCGGTTTTTCTGAAATCCTGCCGTACGGCGGGGCCCGGGTGCGGCTCACGAAAGCCGATAAGGAGAAAAACCTCAAGCCCTTTTTGAAGGACATTGAACTCCTGTATTCCCTTAGGAACCGGAACAATCCCGAAGAGTTGGCCAAGCTCAAGCTCCTCAATCCGAAAACGAAATCTTCCGATTACGACCTCGTCGTGCTCTTCCGTCAGACTTCGGAATGAAAATACGTCATAAAGTCGATTAAGTTCGAAAAACGCGAACAGGAGAAGCCTTCCAAAGCCGAATCCGATTCCTTCATCTGACCCGACGGAACGTTCGCGTAAGCGCTTCTTCGAAAATGGCCCGAATCCGAAAAAACGGAAGCGGGCCTTTTTCTTCATGCAATTTTCACATTCGTGTCTTGACATCGTATACATATATGGGAAAATCTGCGCAAGAAGAGCCGGAAGTCATTACGACTACTCCTTTCCTTTTTGTCCCATGGCAACGCAAGACCGCGTTCCGGGCAACCAGCTCTCCCTCGAACTCGAGGCGAGCGCCCGGAGATACCGCAACGCCCCATCCCTGCAGGACCGCGATACCGTACCGGACTACTCGCAGCCCCGTCATCACGAAACGCCCAAGCGCAACGTGTTCCATCCCGAAGGCAGCTTCATCGGTTCCGACCGTTTCGCGCTGAAGATTTCCCATCTCGGCCAAGCGTACCTCATCCAGGGAGCGTACCACGCCACCGTGGAACGCTCGTTCTCGGACGGTTCCGTCTATGCCGTCATCGTCGACCGCGTATCGGTGGACCGTATCTACCTGTACCGCAACGGAGCCTACGTTTTCGTCCCGATTTCCAAGCACGTGGCCGACCGTCTTTCGCACGTCGCGCTTGAGATTTTGAAAGACCCGGAACACAACCGCACGCTTTCCGAACGCCGCTCGTCGTAACTTTCCCGCGCCTTCGCGCCCAAACCGCGCCCCGGCTTGATTAATTCAGGAATTCCGTATGATGTCCAGGCTTCTTCGAAAAGAGGAGGCCTTTTCCTTTCGGAAAAAGACGCGCGGGCCGTTTCCGCCCCTGTAGTTCAGTGGATAGAACAAGGCACTCCTAAGGCTTAGACACAAGTTCGATTCTTGTCGGGGGCACCAGCTTAAAAACGACGGCGCTTCGGCGCCCAATCAAAAAATCTTCCAGCCCCGGCCGCGCGAATTCCTACATTCTCACCCTCCGTATGGACCCTTCGTCCTTAGCGTTTTTCCTCATTCTTCTCGTCCTTCTCGCGTTTTTCGCGGGTACCGAGATTCCCTTGATGTCGGTTTCCGCCCATAAGCTCGAGACGTTTAGAAAACTCGGCAAAGTAGGAGCGAAGTCGCTCGCCGCCATCCGAAAGGATCCGGAACGACTGCTCATCGTCAACCTCATCGGCACGACGATCGTCACCATCGCCATATCTTCGCTTTCCACCGTGGTGGCGATCGAAGCGGCGGCGGAACTGAAACTTTCCGGCGACCAGGCCGTAGCTGCCGCGGTATTCGTGGCATCCGCGATCATCCTCCTTTTTGGGGAAATCGCCCCCAAGATCATCGGCGTCCGTTTCGCGGATTCCACCGCGCTCCTCGTAGCGCCGATCTACCGGTTCCTGCTTTTCGTCACGACCCCGATCAACTTCCTCATCCGCTTCTACGTCAAGTTCATCGGACTTCTGACGGGAGGCAACGCCGACATCCATTCCCACAAGATGTCGCAGGAAGAACTCGAGGCGTTCATCGACTTCTCCAAAGAAGAAGGCGCGGTAGACGGCGGCGAACATAAGAAGATCCGCGGCGTCCTCGACCTTTCCGATACGGAAGCGTCGTCCGCCATGACCCCCCGCGTGAAGGTCGACTTCATCCCGATGGACTGTACCATCGACGAATCCATCGACATCTTCCTCGCGTCTTCGCATACCCGTCTCCCGGTTTCCGGCGAAGACACCGACGACGTCGACTACGTCGTGACCCTCCGCGAAGCGCTCGCTTGGCAGAAACAGGGAATCGGCGCGACCAAGCTCTGCGACCTCGATCTCGAAAAGATCATCAAGGTTCCGCTCACCAAGCCGCTCGACCAGATTTTCGAAACCTTCCAGAAAGCGCGCAAGCACATCGCCCTCGTCATGGACGAATACGGCGGAGTCGCGGGCGTCATCACGCTCGAAGACATCGTCGAAGAAGTCTTCGGCGACATCAAGGACGAAAAGGACCGCGAAGAAGTCTACATCCGCCGCCGCGGCGACGGATCCCTCCACGTGAAGGGCGACGTCATCCTCGAAGACGCGCTCGAACACTTCGGCAAGCTCGACCTCGAACGCTACGGCATCGAAGAATACGAAGGCGAAACCGTCTCGTACCTCATCATCGCCCTCCTCGAAAGCTTTCCGGACAACGGCGAGAAAATCACGGTCGGCACTAAAGACGACGGATATGAATTCACCGTCGAAAAGGTCGACGACAACGCCATCGAAGACGTCCGCATCGTCCGTCTTAAAAAAGAGGAACCCTCCAAAAAATCCAAGAAATAGCAACGTTCTTTCACCCCTTCCCGCATGCTCGCGAGAATCACCATCGTCGGACGTCCGAACGTCGGTAAGTCCAGCCTCTTCAACGCGATGGCCGGAATCCGCATCGCGATCGTCTCCGACATCGAAAACACCACGCGCGACATCGTCGAACACAAGGTTCGCGACGAAGAGCACGAGGTTTCGTACATCCTCGCCGACTCCGGCGGTCTCGCCTTCGGTACCGACGACGAGATTCTCCGCGACGTCCGCAAGCGCGTCGAAGAGTCCATCGGCCGCAGCGACCTCATCATCTTCGTTCTCGAATACGACAAACTCACGTCTTTCGACGACGAAATCGCCAAACTCCTCCGCCGCTCCGGCAAGCACGTCATCGTGCTCGCCAACAAGGCCGACAACCCGGAACGCGAACGCGAAGCCTACGAACTCATGTCGATCGGTTTCGACGATTTCGCCGTAGCTTCCGTCGCCCACGGCCGCGGACTCTACCAGATCCGCGAAAAGATCGCCGAATACATCAAGTCGAGCGGACTCGAAACCAACGAACCGGAATACGCCGAAGAAGTCCTCAAGATGGCCATCATCGGCCGCCCGAACGTCGGCAAGTCGAGCCTCATCAACGCGATGACCGGTGAAAACCGCGTCATGGTCCGCGACATGCCGGGAACCACCCGCGACGCGATCGACACCGAAATCATGCATAACGGCGAACAAATCGTCCTCATCGACACCGCCGGCATCCGCCGCTCGGGCAAGATCGGCGCCGGAAACATCGAAGACTGGAGCGTTCTCCGTTCGGAACGCGCCATCGAACGCGCGGACGTGGCGGTCATCGTCATGGACGCCGACGAAGGCATCACCGGACAGGACCAGGCCATCGTAGGTAAGGCTATCGAAGCCAAGAAAGGCCTCATCTTCGTCTTCAACAAGTGGGACAAGGTGCTCGCCCGTCCGGATTCCGATCCTACGGAAGTCGGTGCCCGCTACCAGCGCTACATCGCCAACCGCCTCGATTTCTGCGACTACGCCGAAGCGCTCTTCACCTCCGCCATCGACGGGAAGAAGATCGACGACATCCTCGACATCGCCCTCGCGATCAAGAAGGAACGCCGCAAACGCGTAAAGACCGCCGTATTCAACGAATTCCTCGAGCAGGTCACCCTCCAGCACGCGCCGACGGGCAACCGCAAGTCGCACAAGCCGAAGGTCTACTACGGTTCCCAGGTCGACATCGAGCCGCCGCGCTTCGTCATCTCGGTCAACAACGCCGGACACTTCCACTTCAGCTACCCGCGCTACCTCGAAAACCGCATCCGCGAACACTTCGGCTTCGCCGGAACCCCGGTCGAAGTCGAACTCAAGGGTCGCACCAGCATCTTCAAGAAGGGCGGAGGCATCAAGGAGCCGGAAGAGCTTTCCGCCATGAAGGCCGAACGCGAACTCGAACGCACCAAAGAAAACCTCAAACAGCAGAAGGAACGCCGTAAGAAACATTAAGAAAAAACCTCCGGGAATCCCGGAGGTTTTTTTGTCGGACGGACCGGAATTATCCGCCCATGCGCATGATGTTCTCGATCGCCTGTTTGGCTTGGGTGAGATCGATTTCGGTTCCCGTCGCCCGAGCTCTCGCCAAGGCTTCGGCTTCCCGTTCTTCCATCCGTTCGATTTCCGCCGACGCGTGGTATTCGGCGAACGCGACGTCGTTCTCCTGAACGCTTTCCATCCAATTGAAGTCGACTACGCCGTTATTGCGGAAGCCGATCTTTTCAAGGAGCATGGCGAATTTGTAGAGCGCCTTGCGGATGTCGGAATACTTGCACGGATACGGGATCTTGAAGTAGACGTTCCGGGCGGTTTTTCCGCTTTCCCCGATCGGTTCTTCGGTGAACTCGAGTTCTTCGACGGCGAAATTCGCCAGTACCCCTGCTTCTTTGATCGCACGGAGCCCGGCGAGCTTCCACGGGTCGTCGGTAGTGACGCGGGCGATGACTTCGATGTCGCGACGTTCTTGGCCGATTTCTTGGATTTCCTCGTCGGTGAGCCCCCGTCCGAAATAGAGGTCGAGATCGCTGACGCCTTCCGTCAGCCAGCCGACGCGGAACGGTTGCGGATCTGGATTTCCGAGGACGTAGTCGAAAAACTTGTCTTCGAAAGCGTCGCGAATGGCCTCGCGGTAGAATTTCGGACGGTTGTCGTCGGACGGTTCGAAGCGGTCGAGGGCCATATTATTGTCGTTTGGTAGTGATCGCCTTTACCCGGGCGTAGGAAGCGCGGGCATCCGAGAGGTCGGCCATGGCGAGGCTCTTGTAGAAGGTCTTGCCGGTGCGTTCGAAGCTCGAGAGGTTGGCGAAGTAGTTGTCGAGGGAATACGCGAGGGTGTTCAGTTCGTTCACCGTATCCGAGAAGCGGTACGAAGAGATGCGTCCGTCGGCGTAACGCTGGTAGGCTTCGCTCTTCACGCGGGTGAGGAAGAAGAGGCTGTCGCGGTAGGAAGCCGCGTTGGTCTCGTTATGGAACGAGTACGAGCCGATGCCGATGCTTTCGATACGGGCTTTTTCCGGGGAATTGTCGACGACGCGGTCGAGGAAAAAGTCAGCGGAGGCGGACGAAGTTGAAACGAGCGCCAAAATCGCTAAAATCCCAGCAGAGAACCGTTTCATATGAAAAAGGAAAGGGGGTATTCAATCGTTTTATAGATATATCGATGCATTTGTCAACCATATTCCGGAATTCCGCCGGAAAGTCCTTTCCGTTGTCTTCGGCCGACCTTGTCGGAATCCTCTCCATTACGGCGTTCGTCGCGGGGTCCGGATACCTTTCCGGTCCGACGTGAGCGTTCCAATCGGCGCTCGCGTATTTCATATACGGGTGGCTTTTCTACCTCGTCCGCGTCTTTTATTGCTGGATTGCCCGTAAGGATTTTCCGAAGATCCGCGAATTCGCGAGAACGTACGTTCGGAAAATCGGCTCGATAACGTTCGCCGTCGTTCTTTGTTTGGCCGCCTTCGCGTATTACCAGAACGAAATCGACCCTGCCATGCTGCCGCAAATCACGATTTCCAATGGCGATAAGACGGTCCGTTTCCAGGGGATGGCCCACGTCGCGTCGCCATCCTTCTATGCCGGGGTGAAGAACGACGTCGCGGCTTCCCGAATAGAAGGGTACGTCCTCTTTTACGAAGGGGTGAAACCGGGTTCCGCTGAGAATTCCAAGAAATTCGACGGCATCATGGGGTTCAAATTCGATAAGAACCTCTACGCCGCCATGTCGAAGCTCTACGGCCTCGTTCCCCAGAACCAGGCGGAAATCGCCGGACATCCGGATCCCCGCGACAAAAACGTGGACGTGAGCATCGACGATATCGTACAGGCGTACGAAAAACGCCGCGGAAGCGTTTCCGGACAAGCGGTCGCCGCTTCGGACGGTACCGAACAAATGGCTTCCGACTTTTCCGCGGAACTCGCGAAAGAGGCCGATTCGTACAATCCCCGGGAACTCGCCGTGGTCAGATATTTCCTCCGTGCCATGATGAGTCTCGTCATCAAGAACCGCGACACCGGAGAAGCCGCGTTCGCCGGACTCGGCAAAGTCGACCTGTTCTCTTCCATTCTCGACGACCGCAACGAAGTCCTCGCCGACGCCATCTCGTCAACCGACGAGAAGAAGGTGTTCGTGACCTACGGAATGCTCCATTTCGACGGGACCTTCTACCTCCTGCAGGAAAAAGACCCGCGTTGGAAGATCGTCGGACAACCGAAAAACGGGTATCCGACGTTGCCCTAACGGCTTGCGTTCCCGCGCGTTCCCATTAACATACCGAATCAGATTTTCCATTTTCCCATGACGAAAAACCCGAAAGAATCCAAGAAGAAGCCGCTGGACAAGAAGTCTACCGAAAAGAAGTCCTCCGGCATTCTCCGAAACCCGCTTTCCGCCGGCCCGAAATGACCGGGGAAAGGGATGTCCAGAAAACCCAATCCGATTGCGGTGCTGTTTCTTTGTGCCGTTTTCGTGGCTACCGCCGTCGCGCTTTTTTCACGCGGGGTCAATGAAGAAATCAACGACAAGGCCGCCTTGAGCGAAGTCATCGCGAAATACCACTCCGGAACGTATTCCGAAATCGTCGTAGAGGGGTCGTACCTCTCCGCGAAAAAACCGGAGAAGGAAAAAATCGTCGGGGACGCCGTTTTGAAATACGTCGAAATCGACAAGATCCTCCTTCCGCCCAACGACGGCCTCGTCGCCCTCGGATTCAACGACAAAGCGGTCGCGACCAAGCTTACCGTCAAAGACGATTCGCTCAGCAAAGCGTTCGTGGAACTCGTTCCCACGCTCATCGGGGCCATACTGTTCCTCGGAATCGGTTTCTTCCTCTTCACCCGAATGGGCGGAGGGGGCAGCAACCCCGTATCGTTCATCAAATCCCGCGCCAGGGTATACGACCCGACGGCCAAGGATAAGGTGACGTTCGCCGACGTCGCCGGATCGATAGAAGAAAAGGAAGACCTCGCCGAAGTCGTCGACTTCTTGAAAAATCCCAAGAAATACCGCGACCTCGGGGCGAAAATCCCCCGTGGCGTCCTCATGGCCGGCCCTCCGGGAACCGGTAAGACGCTTCTCGCCCGCGCGGTAGCCGGGGAAGCGGGAGTGCCGTTCTTCTCGATTTCCGGTTCTGAGTTCGTCGAAATGTTCGTCGGCGTCGGCGCGGCCCGCGTTCGCGACCTTTTCAAGGATGCCAAAGAAAAGGCGCCGTCCATCATCTTCATCGACGAAATCGACGCCATCGGCAAGAAACGTTCCCCCGGCATCGGCGGAGGACACGACGAACGCGAGCAGACCCTCAACCAGATCCTTACGGAAATGGACGGCTTCGACAACGAAACCTCCGTCATCATCCTCGCCGCCACCAACCGTGCCGACGTTCTCGATAAGGCGCTCCTGCGTCCGGGCCGTTTCGACCGCAAAGTGGTCATCAACCTTCCGAATCTCGACGACCGCAAGAAGATTCTCGAAGTCCATTCCAAGGGCAAGCCGTTCGCGGCGGACGTCGACCTCGCGAAGGTCGCGGCGACGACCGTAGGGTTCTCCGGCGCCGATTTGGGCAACCTCCTCAACGAAGCCGCGATTCTCGCCGGACGTCTTTCGTCGCCGGAAATCACGGCCGATATGATCCAGAAGTCGGTGGAAAAGGTCCTCATGGGCAATACCAACAAGTCGCTCAAGATGACCGAGCTTGAGAAAAAGATAACCGCGTACCACGAAGTGGGGCACGCCATCGTCGGAAAAATGCTTCCGAACGTCGACCCCGTCCACAAGATTTCCATCATTCCGCGCGGCAGCGCCGGCGGCGTGACCTGGTTCCTTCCGGAAAAAGACCGTACCTACGTATCCAAGGCCAAGTACTTCGACGAACTCGCCCGCAACTACGGCGGACGCGCGGCGGAAGAAATCTTCTTCGGCGCGGATTACGTAACCACTGGCGCGTCCAGCGACATCGAACACGCTACCGAAATGGCCCGCGCGATGGTCATGCGCTACGGCTTCGACGAGGATCTCGGTCCGGAAAACTTCGCCGGAGAACAGGTTGCCGGCAACTATCTCGGCGCCGAAGGTTCGGGAAAGATCGTTTCGGAAAAGACGCAGGAAAAGATCGACGAAAAGGTTCGCACCATCCTCAAGGGCGCGTACGCCAAAGCGAAGGAAATCATCCTTCAGAACAAGGAGCTCCACGAAAAAATCTCCCTCGTCCTTCTCGAAAAGGAGGAAATGCTCCGTGAGGAATTCGACGCGTTCTTCGTGGACGTAGAAGGGGTCCCGACGAAAACCGTAGCGTAAATTTCCCATGTCGAACCAACCTGTCCCGCTCGAAAAGGCGGCCGCGCATCTGCGCGACAAGCTCGCGAAGAACCGTATCGACGCGGGGGTTTCGAGGCAGGTGGAAAGAACCGCCGCGAAGGTTTTGGACCTGCGTATCGAAACCGATACCGCTCCCGATCCCGTCGCGTACCGCGGCGAACTCGAACGCTTTCTCGCCCAAATCGAGAAGGAAGTCGAAATGCTCGACGGCAAAGTTGCCAACCTGTTGGACAAACACGGCGTGACCCCCGAAATCATCGAGGCCGGATACGATTTTCTCGAATTGGCGAAGCCGGAGGATTTCGTTCGGGAAAAGACCGTCGAAGCCCTTGAAAAAGGCAACGTTCTCGAATTGGGAATGAACGGTATCGGCGTGTTCCGCATACTGAAAATCGCGGATACCGGAGCTTCGTTCGAATTCTCCGATCCGGAGAGCGGCAAGGTTTTCAGATTCGAGCGCTCCATATGCTTGGTCGACCTCCGTTTCGAAGGAGGAAAACGCGGTCGCCGCGAACTGCTCGTCACGTTTCCCATCCGGGAGGGCGAACTGCTCGTGAGCCACGACCCCCGTACGCAGGAGTTCCTCATGAAAAAAGAGGTGCTCTGGGCTCGGTTGAACAAGAAGACCGTCGCGGACAAACTTCTCGCCCTCATGGCGTAACGCACCCGCATTCTAAAAAAATCCCCGAAGGTTTTCGGGGATTTTTCCATGTTTTTCTCCGAACGGAACCGAAAATGGGACGCGTAACTCCCGATCCCATGACCCGTTTCAAATTCCGCCGACTCGCGTTCGCTACGGCCGGTATCGCCGTATGCTCGGTCTTCGCGTACGCGTATTCGGCCCCGTATTTTTCGGAAATCCTTCCGAATACCGAGAACGACGCCGCGCTCGAGTATTTTACGTTGCGCAATTCCTCTTGCGTTCAGTTATCCCTCTCGGGATATTCCGTCGTCGACGCTTCGTGAAAGGCGTACGCGTTCGCTTCTTGAGCGTCCGTGGGCGCGCTTTCTTCGGCTTCGTTCTTCCGTCCCGAAACGAAAATCACCCTCAATAACGAGAACGAAACGCTTTCGATATTCGATCCGTTCGCGGTTCGGGTCGACTTCTATTCGTACCCGACCAGTACGAAGGGCGCGGCTTTGGTCCGCACCGGATTTTCGGACGACGTCTGCACGGTTTTCCAACCGGCGGATTCCTGAAGTTCCGCATTGCAGCCGGTCACCGTACCCGAGGTTCCGCTTCCGGTGACGGACGCGCCACATGAAGAGATGCCTCCCCCGGAACCATCCGCAACCCAAGAATCCGTTCCCGACCAATCCGCCGAGGTTCCCGCTCCGACGGAGCTGCCCCCGACTACGGACGAATCCTCCGCCAGTTTCCAGAACGACGTCCCTAACGAGGACGCGCCGTCGGGAGTTCAGGATCCTGCGGATATCGTCCTGGAAAGCGCGCCTTCCGAAACGGTGGCGACCGAAAGCGTCCCTAAAACGGCGGTTCCTCCGGCTTCCGAATGAACGGGGATTCCGGCGACCGCCATGCCCGTAATTCCGCAGGCCGCTTCGACTTCCGCTCCTTCCGTATCGCGTGCCGCGGCCGAACGCCTCGAGCTCGTGGACGCCAACGGGGATGGGCGTTTCGATTTTGCCGACGTACGGTATTCGGAGAACCTTTCCGGTACTGCGGATCCGTCCGAATATTTCCTGTATTCGAATACTTGATGACTCTATGCGGCGAGGGTAGCGACCGCGACCGGATTCTTTTCGACCGCCACGATATCGTGATCGGTTCTCCGGTTGTGATTCAGCGGCGCGACGCTGGTAAAAACGTCTTTCCGAATCGATTCGTCCACGTCTTCGGAGTTTCGTATCAAGAACCTTTCCACGGCTTCCCTCCGAACCGCTTCGTCCTGATTGTCCGCCGTTCCGCTCGCCCTTACGACGTCGTTTTCCGGATACGCGGCCGATAGGATTTCTTTTTCGCCCGCGTTCCCCGAACCTGAAGCCGACGCGTCTTCCGATGTTTCAGGACTTTCGAACGGAAATGTCGCGACGCCCGTCGTCGCGGTTTCTTCCGGTTCGTCTTCGCTTTCCGTCGCATGAACCTGAGCGGCGATTACGACCACCGTTTCCAAAATCGCGAAATCCCCGAAGAAGAAGGCCGCATCCGTCGGATATTCTGCCGAACCGATGTTGGATCCGGACGGTTTTTCGCTCGTTCCGTCTTCATGAATCGATCTCATGCCGTCCTGAAAGTACCGGTACGTCTGCTATTCTTCGAGTTGCCCGGTGTCGTTCAAAGCCGAAGGCATCCCGCCGAAATCGCGTTCGTATTGGCTTTTTCCAGACGGAAGAAAAAGGTTCGGGGCGTCCACTTCGACGCTTTGAAAGACGGTTCCGGCATCGTACGAGCTCGCGTTCGTCATCGAGACGCCCGAATGAACGTCGAAAACCCCCGTGGAAGTTTCGGTAGTAGTGGAGAATCCCGTAAAAACGAGCGCTTCCGCATCGAAATCCCAGAGCAGCTCGAAAACGACGGCTTCCGCGAAGAAAGCCGTAAAGTCCGTCGCGTCGTCTTCGTCCGCTTCGGCAAATAAGAAATCCGTAACTAAAACCGCGGAATCGAAAACCAAGACGCCGGTTTCAAGATCTTCGACGGGCGTTTTGGTCGAAACCGGTTCGGAATATTCTGAGAAATCCGGCTATCGCACCGTTTCCGTCGTCTTGGCTTCGGTTTTTCTCTGACTTTCGGCATGAGCCGGATGGTTCGCGTACCGCCGCCGTTCTTGATTGCCGGAAGAAACCCCGTAATATCGGGGCATGGCATCCAAGATTTCCAGACTCCTCCGTTGCGCGCCCTGCGGCTTTTCTTTCGCATTGGGTACGACCGGTTTCGCCGTGGCGTTCGCGTATTATTTCCATTACGACCTCACGGCAGGAAACCTCTGACATGCGTACGCGCTCGCCGAGATGTTTTCCGCAGGGCTGAACGCCGCGCTTTTCGGGGCGTATCTGGCAATGGCGACCTATCGTTTCTCCATTTACGGCAGCGCTTCGAAGGGGCATTCATGAATCGCGGCGCTCGGGGCGTTTCTTACCGCGCTCGTGGCCGGATGTCCGGCATGCGCGCCCACGCTGGCTTCCGCACTCGGTTTATTTTCGGTCGTGTCGGTATTTCCCGGGGGAGGACTCTGACTCAAGCTCGTCGGCGCGGCGCTCCTCGCGTACTCGGTCGTAAAAACGTATCGCGAGCTCGACCGCTGCGCAGTTCCGAAACGAAAAATCGGCGCGTAGTCCGCTCTCTTCCGGGACTGCCCGTCCTCTTTTAAAAACATCCCCGCCCCGCTTGGCAAATCGGGTCTTTGCGGTATGATTCGGCGCGTTATTTTACGCGCAAATTATGCATATGAAACCGATTACGAAGTGCGTCATAGCCGCCGCTGGATACGGAACCCGCTTCCTTCCCGCAACTAAGGCCATGCCGAAGGAGATGCTCCCGATCGTCGACAAACCGGTATTGCAATACCTGGTCGAAGAGGCCGTAGCTGCCGGAATCACCGACATCGTCATCGTCACCGGTCGCGGAAAGCATTCCATCGAAGACCACTTCGACACTTCTTTCGAACTCGAACACACCCTCGTCGAAAAGAAGAAGCACGCGCTTCTCGCGGCAGTGGAGAACATTCCCAATCTCGCGCGCATCGCCTACGTCCGCCAGCCCATCCCGCGCGGCGACGGAGACGCGATTCTCCGCGCCCGTTCGTTCATCGGCGACGAACCGTGCCTCGTGCTCTTCGGCGACGACCTCATCAAGGGCGAAAAAGGCGGCGCCCAGCAGCTCGTAGAAGCTTTCGCCCGCAAGCAGTCCCCGATCATCGCGCTCGAACGCATTTCCGACGACAAGGTTTCGTCGTACGGAATCGTCGAATCCAGCTCGGCGGAAGGAAAGATGCATAAAGTCGACCGATTCCTTGAGAAACCCAAGGCTTCCGAAACCGAATCCCGACTCGGCGCGATTGGGAAATACGTCATCACTCCCGAAGTGTTCGATTATATCGAAAGTTCCGGAGGAGCGGCAAGCAAAGACGGCGAACTCCGTCTTGCCGACGCTTTCGCCGCCATGGTCGCCGACCGCGACATCTACGGCCTCGAAATGGAAGGCGCCCGCTACGATACCGGCGACAAGCTCGGGTTCATTAAGGCGACCATCGATTTCGCGCTCGAACGCGAAGACCTCGGACCGGCACTCAAGGAATTCCTCAAGACGAGGGTCTAAGCCATGCGCCTCGACCTCTACCTTGCCGAAACCCGCTCCATCTCCCGTAACCGGGCGAGGTTTTTGATCGAGGAGGGGCTCGTGAAGGTAGATGGCATATTGGCGAAGAAGCCGGCGCTCGAAATCCTCGATGGAGTCCGCCAAGAAGTCGAAGTCGCCGAAGACCCCCGCACCGAATACGTCGCGCGAAGCGCCGTGAAACTCGAACGTTTCCTCGCTTCCGAAAATATTCGTCTGAACGACGTCGAATGCCTCGACGTCGGATCTTCCACGGGCGGTTTCGTGCAGGTGCTCCTCGCGAACGGGGCTTCCAAAGTCGTGGCGGTGGACGTGGGTTCCGACCAACTCCATGCTTCGCTTCGGTCCGACGGGCGTATCGAAATCCGCGAGAATACCGACGTCCGCGATTTCAAACCGGGCAGGGGATTCGATTTCGTCACTGCCGACCTCTCGTTCATCCCGCTCGAAAAAGTCTTGCCGGACATAGTCCGCCTGGCTTCGAAGAACGCCCGACTCGCTCTCCTGTTCAAACCGCAGTTCGAGGTAGGGAAAGAAAACCTCACCAAAAAGAGCTACGTCGCCCGCGATAAGAAATCGGTCGACGCGGCGTTTTCGAAGTTTCGTTCCGCCGCGCGCGAACTCGGGCTCGAAGAACTCTCTTTCCGCGAATCCGAACTCCCGGGCGAGGCAGGGAACCGGGAGTATTTCTTCTTACTGAGAAGGTCTTAGCTTAGGGTTTCGAATCGTTCGGATCGACGACATTCGGAACTGAACGGAGGCGGGACGAACGATTCGAAACCCTAACCATACCTTCCCATGCTCAAACGCATCACCGATTTCCTCTTCGAAACCTTCCACCTCAAGAACATCAAGCACGAGGGGTGGCGCTTTTGCGGAATCCCGAATCCGGATTCCGTCGCGGAACATTCCCTCAACGCCGCGCAAATCGGCTACGTCCTCGCCAAAATGGAAGGAGCGGACGCCAACAAGGTCGCGGCCATGCTCGTTTGGCACGACTTGGCGGAAGTCCGCATCGGCGACCACCACAAGATCGTCTCGCGCTATATCCGAAACAAGCGCGAAATCGAAGCCGAAGTCATGGCCGACCAGCTCGCCGGCCTCGATTTCTGACCCGATATCGCCGAGTTGTTCGAACAGTACGAAGGCCGTACGACGCTCGAAGGCATGATTGCCAAAGACGCCGATTACCTCGAGCAGGCGTTTCAAGGGAAAATCTTCGTAGAGACAGGATACCACGTCGCTCAGAACTGGATCGACAACGTCGGTAAGGCGCTCAAAACCGAAAGTGCCAAGCAGGTTTGGAAAATGATGACGGAAAGCCATTCGACCGACTGGTGGCTAAAAACGACCCTCAAACATCTCGAAGACGATAAGAACCGCTAATCTTGCCTTCCGGATAAGTCCGGCTAGAATCCCCACTTACGTATTTTTCACCGTCGAACACCATGGGACGCTGACCGGTAGTGCAACGCCAAAAAGAACTCGCCGCGAAATCCCGCGGAAAGGTTTTCAGCATCCATGCGAAGCTCATCGCCCTCGCCGCCCAGAAGGGAAGCGATCCCTCCAAGAACGCCCATCTTTTCGACGCCATCGCGGCAGCCAAGAAAGATAACGTTCCCGCCGACAACATCGAACGTGCCGTAAAGCGGGGCGCCGGCCTCGACAAGGACGCCGCGCAGATCGAAGAGGTCTACTACGAAGGCTACGGTCCGGGGGGCGTAGCCATCGTCGCCAAGGGTTTGACCGACAACCGCAACCGCACGGCGCCGAACGTCCGCCACGTTTTCTCGAAGAACGGCGGAAGCCTCGGCGAGGCGGGATCCGTTTCCAATTTCGCTTTCCGACACAAGGGCGTCGCGCATTTCGGTCCGGTTTCCGATGCGGAAGCTTTCGAAGAGGCGGTCATGGGAACCGACGCCGAAGACTACGGCATCGAACCGGAAGGCGCGCGCGTCGTCTGCGATTCTAAAAAACTCGCCGCCGTGGTATCGGGAATGTCATCCGCTGGATTCGCTCCGGAATCGTACGGATTCGAATATCTTCCGAACTCCGAGGTGGAAGTGGGGGAGTTTGACAAGGCCTTCAAAGTTTATAGACTCGTAAGCGATCTCGGTGAAGACGAAGACATCGAACATGTCTGGCACAATGCCGAATTCTCCGACGAAATGATCGCGAAGATCGAAGAAGCACTTGAATCGTCCCGTTTCCGCACCTAACATGTCCGAACTGAATCCGACCGAAGCACCCGACAATTCCATTTTTCTCGAATTGTCGACGGTCCACCCGCTTTCCGATTTCGACGAAGCGTCGTTCATCGACCTTCTCGAACATTCGCTTTCCCTCTCGGTGTTCGAAAAGAAACGCGTTATCGACGCCATCCCGACCCTTTCCCAGTTTCAGATCGACGAACTCGTAAAAGTCTTCGAGGACGAACGCGAAGAGTTCAAGAAGCTTCTCGCTAAGGAAGGCGACACCATCCGCGAACTCGTCGTGAAGGCGAAAGAAGGGTGGAACCAGCTTCGCGACATTTATTTCGCCGAACGTACCGCCCGTGAAAAAGCCGGCGAAGACCAAGCGAAAATCGATGCCCTCAAGGCTGCTCTCGACGAAGAATAATCGAATTGCAAACAATCCCCCGCATGATACAATGCGGGGGATTGTTAAATAAGAGACAAAATTATGCAAACCATCCAGATGCGCAATCTTTTCAGAAAGAAAATTTCGGCCTTCACCCTCGTCGAACTCATCGTCGTCATAACGATCCTGGCGGTCCTGGCGACCATCGGGTTCCTCGCGCTCTCGGGATACTCGGAAGACGCGAGGGACTCGTCGATCAGGGCGAACGTCCGCT
>JBAQKV010000033.1:0-7380 GCA_049301335.1 Patescibacteria group bacterium | reverse complement strand
GGAAAACCTTGTCGAAAGCGCTCAGAATTTTCAGTCTTACCATCGGGGTCGCCGCGATTCCCGTGTACGTCTACGACGCCAAGCTCAACGGCAGGTGGGATTCCGATGGACTCCTGCTCGCCGTGGCGCTGCTCGCGCTCGTCATCCTCGAACCCCCTATCAGTCTCATGATCCGCGGCTACTTCGCCCGGAAGAAAGCGAGGGAAGAACGGGAGAAGCAAGAGCGGCTGCTTTCCGAGCAACGCGCCCGGGAAGCGGAAGTCCGAAGGAAACGTCTCGAACGCGAGGCTGCCGCCGACAGGCTGGCGGAAGAAGCCGAACGGGAAGCGAACAGAAGGAAAGCCGACGAAACCTGGAACCAAAGGAGGCAAAAGGTGAATCTCGGTTGAAGAACGTCCGTCCCCGCCCATGGCGGGGACTTTTTTATTCCCCGCACGTTTCCGGTCTTTACGCTTCCGTCCTTACGCCTTTCCCGAGAACCCTTCTTCGCCGATCTGTTTCACGAGTTCCGGACCGCCGGTTTTGACGATCTTTCCGTCTTCCATGACGAATACCAAGTCGGGCGGGAACGCTTCGGTAAGGGCGAAGTTGTGCGTTACGACCAAGAAGGTACGGTCAGGCGAACGGAGCGAAGCGAGAAGGTCGGCCACCATGCGGAAGGCGTCGACGTCCAAGCCCGAATCCACTTCGTCCAAAATGACGAATTTAGGATTGAGCACCTTCATCTGCAAGAGTTCGATACGGCGCTTTTCGCCGCCCGAAAACCCGACGTTGAGCTCGCGGTCGAGAAACGAATCGGGAATCCCGAGCGAAGCGGCCTCCTTGAGGAACAACCGTTTCGCCACGAACGGCGAGAGGGGTTTGGCCGAAGCGTCTTCTCGCTTGAGTTTGGCGTTGAGTACGGCGCGGAGGTATTCGGAGAGCTTCACTCCGCGGATTTCGGGAACGTTCTGAAGCGAGAGGAAAACGCCCTTGGCGGCGCGTTCTTCGGGGGCGAGCCCGACGAGGCTTTCGCCGTCGAGGAGGATTTCGCCCGCCGTGACGGAATATTTCGGATGTCCGGCGATGGAAAACGAAAGGGACGATTTGCCCGATCCGTTCTTGCCGAGAAGGTAGCAAACGGTTCCTGAAGGCATTTCGGCCGACACGCCGTTCAAGATGTCCTTCCCTTCCGCACGGACGGCGAGGTCTTTGATTTTGAGCACGGAAAATAAAAAGCGACTAATTTAGTCGCATTTTATGGGAAACCCCGCGGGAATCAAGACCGGATATGAAAAACCGCCCCTATTTGGAGCGGATGTCGTTAATCGACGAATCGTCGTACGGATCGAGGTGCACGAGGACTTCGGCATGTTCGAGGCGGCGGCGGATTTCGAGTTCGATGCGGTCGGCGACTTCGTGGGCATCGTAGAGGCCGATGTCGGAGCGGAAAACGAGGTGGAATTCGACATGGCGGATCTTGCCGGATTTGCGCGTCTTGAAGAAATGGTAGCTTTCGGCGTTCCCGGCCGCGATTTCGACGTCGATGACGTCGCGGGCGATGGCCACTTCGTCTTCCGGAAGGCTCTTGTCCATGAGCATCGCGACGGCTTCCTGGATGATGCCGATAGCCGAATGCACGATGTAGAACGAAACCGCGAGGGAAATCCACGAGTCCACCGAGAGCATTCCCGAGAACTGCATGAAAACCACGCCCACGAGCACCGCCCCGTTCGACAAAAGGTCGGTTTTATAATGGAGCGCGTCGGACGCGACCACGAGACTGCCGGTTTTCTTGGCGACTTTCCCAAGAAAAGTGACGAGCGCGCCGGTGACCGCGATGGAAAACAGCATGACGTAGAGCGACGGACCGAGGGTTTCCGGTCCTTTCCCTTCGATGAGGCGGTTGACGGAAACCACGCCGATCATGATTCCGGAGCTGGCGACGATGAGTCCTTCGAAGAGGGCTCCAAGGCCTTCGACCTTTCAAAAACCGTAGTGGTATTTTTCGTTCGCCGGGGATTCCGCCTTCTTGATGGCGAAGAGGTTGACGAGCGAGACGAAAAAGTCGAGGAGCGAGTCGGCCGCGGAAGCCAAAACGGCCATGCTGCCGGTAGCGAGGCCGATGGCGGTTTTGGCGATAGCGAGAGTGACCGCGGCGCCGGAAGCCACGAGGACGGCACGTCTTTCTTGGGACATGGGTTTAAGTTGAAAATTGGATACGGGTACGGGGTTCGGACCGTCGACATTCGGAACCGGCATGAGACGGGATGGATTCCGTTATCCCACGCCAACTCTCCCCTTATCGAATCGTAATGCCTACGGGGCAATGGTCAGACCCGAGGACTTCCTGGCGGATGAAGGCGTTTTCAAGACGCTCGGTGAGCATCGGCGAAACGAGGAAATAGTCTATGCGCCAACCGATGTTCCTGTCGCGGGACCGCGCGAAGTTGCTCCACCAAGTGTACTGTTCCGGCGTGTCCGGATAGAAGTGGCGGAAGGTGTCGACGAACCCGCCGTCCATGAATTTTTGAAAACCGGAACGCTCTTCGTCGGTGAACCCGGCGTTTGTGCGGTTGGACCTGGGGTTGGTAAGGTCGATTTCCTTGTGCGCGACGTTGAGGTCGCCGCAAACGATCACCGGTTTGGTTTCTTCGAGGGTCTTCAGATGGTCGAAAAAGAACGAATCCCAAAGCTGTCGGTATTCGAGGCGTTCGAGTTCGCGCTTGGAATTGGGCGTATAGACCGTGACGAAGTAGAAGTCTTCGAATTCCATGGTGGTCACTCGTCCCTCGTCGTCGTCGTGGATGACGCCACCCATGCCGTAGGTTACGGAAATCGGCGCCTTTTTCGTAAGGATGGCGGTTCCCGAGTATCCGGGGCGCTCGGCGGCGTGCCAGAAAGTCTGGTACCCCATGGCCGCGAGTTCGAGCGGAACCGGATTCTGGTCTTCTTTGGCTTTCACTTCCTGAAGCCCGATGACGTCGGGATTTTCGAGGGCGAGATAGTCGAGGAAGCCTTTGGAAACGCAGGCGCGGATGCCGTTGACGTTCCAGGATACGAATTTCATTCGGAATGGAGATGACGGAGCGGAGTGGTCCGCGGAAATGTGACGCGAGACTACCTTTCCATGGACGTTTTTCAAGTCCGCTTAAGCCTTTTTCGCCATATTTTCGCGGAAAAGGGCCATTTTTTTACCTTTTCGCGACGATGTGTTAGCATTTCGGCATACTGACCGAATCCCCGTGAACATGAGCCCTCTCGACAATACGACTCCCGCCACGTCGGCATCCCGACGAACCCCCGCGTCTTCCAGAGCGGCAAAGGTTCGCAGGACTTTGACGGAAACCGCCGACAAAACGCATACGGTTGCCCACGAGACGCCTTCGAGCCTCGCTTCGATGGGACAGGTGGAACTGATACAGGAGGTCATGCGTTTGCGCGTCCAGCTCGAACTCGAACGGCAGAACCGCGATTCCCTCGAACAGGCGATGAGTACCGAATGGTGCATCGAAGACGTCCTCTACGACATCGACCATATCGACTCTATCGCCGATCTGTTTCACTACGTCTTGGAAAAACTTCCGGCGAAACTCGGAAAAGGCACTCGCCTCCACTTCGTCGACATGGCCGAATGCCTCGCCGTGGAATCCGAAGCGTACCGTAGGAATCCGCAAGTCACCGACCTCGGGGAAATCTTCCGGAACGCGCTTTCGGCATACCTCTTGAGCCGGTTCGACAACGGAACGTCCGGAGAACGGGAAACCGACCGGCATTTTCACGTCCATCTCGACGGACTCCAAAATAAGCGCAACGATCGCGAATATTACCCGATCACGATCGAGAATTCGGTCATCGGCGGAACCCAGGGGCGAACCGTGGACGTAACCATCGGCTACGTGGAACTTCTGCCGCCGAAACCCGGAACGGAAAGGTCGATAGCCCCGCAAGAACAAATCCGCAAGGTCATGCGCGCCATGAAAGCCCGTTTAGAACGCGTGCAGAGCATGCTCCTTATCGAAGAGCGTACCCGACTCGCGTGCGAGGACCCGCTTACCGGCGTCGCGAACCGGCGCGGATTCTTCGAAAGCGTTTCCGCGCTGCGAAAGAAACACCCGGGATCGAACTATTCGACCATCAACATCGACCTCGACCATTTCAAATCGGTAAACGACAACCATGGGCACGAGACCGGCGACGTGGTACTCAAACACGTCGCGTCGAAACTCCGCGAAACCCTTTCCTGGAGAAAAGACCTCGTCGTATCGCGCTTCGGCGGCGAAGAATTCGTCATTTACTGCCAATCCCCCGGCGAACACGAAACCGTGGCCATCGCGGAACGCCTGAGAAAGATCATCGCGGCCGAACCGGTCATAACCCAAAAGGGCGAAATCGCCATCACTACCAGTATCGGCGTGACCGAGTGCCGGTCGCCTGCCGAACGGATCGAAGAGGTCATCGACCGTGCCGACGCGCTCCTCTACCGTGCGAAAACCGGCGGACGCAACCGCGTCGAATACGGCGCCGCGGACGAATTCGTCCCCGTACCGGAATCCAAGAAGGCCGTAGCGGCCGTACAGAAGGGCGTGGATTCGAACCGCCGTTCGAATTGGGTCAAAGCGCTTCAGGAAATGTTCTCCCCGTCCGCGAACGGATAGCCGCCAAATTTCGTCCCGGAAATCGAAAACGTGAAAAACGCTCGATTTCCGGGGTTTTTCGTATACACTCCGATTCGTCTTTTTTCATGCACCCATGAGCGTAGAAACTCTTTCCATCTCCGAACTCGTCGAAAAAATCCGTTCGGGCGAGCTTTCCCAATCCGCCGTTTGCGAAGCTTTCGCCAACCGGGTCAAAGACCTCGATGCCAAAATCGAAGCGTTCAACCTCGTTTCGGACGTTTTCCCAACGGTCGACAAAAACCTCCCGCTCGCCGGAATCCCTATCGGCGTGAAGGACGTTTTCTGTGAGAAAGACGTGAAAACCACCGCGAGCTCCAAGATGCTCGAGAATTTCTCTGCACCCTACGAATCCACCGTCACCGCCCGTCTCAAAGCGGCCGGTGCCGTCAGCATGGGCAAGCTCAACATGGACGAATTCGCCATGGGCGGCTCGGGCGAAAACAGCGCCGTCCGCATTACCAAGAACCCCTGGGCGCTCGACCGCATTCCGGGAGGCTCTTCGGCAGGTTCGGCCGCCGCAGTCGCCGCAGGGCTCGTTCCGGCAGCGCTCGGAACCGACACCGGCGGATCCATCCGCCAGCCGGCGTCGATGTGCGGAATCGTCGGGTTCAAGCCGACCTACGGCCGTCTTTCCCGCTACGGCGTCATCGCCATGGCGTCGTCGCTCGACACTCCGGGATTCTTTTCCCGCACCGTCAGGGATTCCGCGACCCTCTACGAAATCACTGCCGGCCACGACCCGCTCGATTCGACCTCGCTCGACCTTCCGGCGAAGCTCGACGCGAACATCTGGAACGCCACCGACCTCAAGGGGGTAAAAATCGGAATCCCCAAGGAATACTTCGTCGACGGAATGGAAGCCGACGTCACCAAAGAAATCCGCGCCGCCATCGAAAAAGCCCGCGAACTCGGCGCCGAAATCAAGGAGATTTCGCTCCCCCACACCCAGTACGGTCTCGCCGTCTACTACGTCGTCATGCCGGCCGAAGTTTCCACCAATCTCGCCCGCTACGACGGATTGCGTTTCGGACACTCGTCCGCCGTTCCGTCCGACATCGCCAAAAACCGTTCCGAAGGCTTCGGAAAGGAAGCCCAGCGCCGCATCATGCTCGGTTCGTTCGTGCTTTCCTCGGGTTTCTACGACGCCTACTACAAGAAGGCCGCCATGGTCCGCGAACTCATCAAGAAAGACTTCGACGAAGCGTTTAAGGAAGTCGACGTCATCTTCACTCCCACTTCCCCGTCCGTCGCGTGGAAGATCGGCGACAAGAGCGAAGACCCGCTCAAGATGTACCTCTCGGACATCTTCACCGTCAACGCTTCCCTCGCCCAGCTTCCGGGACTTTCGCTCCCGGTAGGGTACGGAAAAACCGAAGACGGCTCGGGAGACCAGACCGAACTCCCCATCGGGCTCCAGATTCTCGGTCCTCGTCTCGGGGAAGAAGCCGTGTTCAAGGTTTCGCACGTCATGGAAAAGGCGCTCGCGTCCAAAATGGTCAAAAAGCCGAACCTCGGATAATTCGAAACTCTAAAAAAATCCCTCCGGATCGTACCGGAGGGATTTTCATTACCTGAGTGTTCCTTCTTTTTTCGCCTGGACGTCGAGGGAGGCCATATATTTCTCATTCACCCATTTTTGCAATCCCTGGGGATGCAGTTTCGGAGCGTTCTCGGAGCGTTCCGCGGTGAAGTACCGGGTGAATCCGGAGGTGTCCGAATAGGTTACGGCAGTGAGTCCGGCATTTTGGACGACTTTGAGCGAAACCCCGTCCGGAAGGTCTTTGGAAACGGCTTTCACGACCTCCGAGGCTTTCGCGTACGCCGAGGATTGGGGTGCGGCGACAACGTCAGCGGTTCATGCGGCCTGCGCCGCGGGTGGCAAAATCATGGCGGCCCGCTTTTTCCCCTCGTACTTCGCCAACCGTCCTTCGAGTTCGAGCACCCGGGAGGAAAGCGCGCGTGCGGTATCCACGGTTTCTTGGGCGGAAGTCGCGAAATTCTGGAGCGTTTCCACGGTAATGACGCGCTGGTTCGGTGCGAGGGTGATTTTCCCTTCGGCAGCGCGGGACGCCTTAGCTTTTTCGATACGGAGCGAGGCCACTTCTTTCTTTAAAAGTTCGTTCTCTTCGGTGGCCGCGGATTTTCCGTAGAGCACTCCGGCGAGCCCCGCGTTGGCTACGATCGAAACGGCTAAAACGAGGGTTTTGGCATCGAGGCCCGAAAACCGGGACGCCGGTTTTTCGGAAGCGGAACCCTGGTTTTCGGACGAATTTTGAAACAAATCGTCGAAATTCAGTTCCTGTTTCCTTCTCAACTTCGCACGTTCCGAAGCGCGGACGAAGTTTTCGGACGGTTTTCTTCCGAGGATTCCGGTAAGGAATTCGGGCATGAATCTCATATGATCTGGTTTTGAGATATGGTGGTTTCATGTTTTTATAAGAAAAGAAATTCGTTTGTCAAAAACGCCTTTCCAAAGCGGCTTATTTCAACTTTACGTAAACGGAAAATACGATAGGATACAACGTAATATTAACATTGAACGTTTCCGTTATGGGCATCTGGAAAAAAGCCGGAAATCGGACGTGGAAGTTCCGCGCCTTCACCCTCGTCGAACTCATCGTCGTCATAACGATCCTGGCGGTCCTGGCGACCATCGGGTTCCTCGCGCTCTCGGGATACTCGGAAGACGCGAGGGACTCGTCGATCAGGGCGAACGTCCGCT